>JAZMZQ010000034.1:0-6924 GCA_045586045.1 Eubacteriales bacterium | reverse complement strand
CCTTCTTCCTTCACGCGGCGTTGCTGCGTCAGGGTTGCCCCCATTGCGCAATATTCCCCACTGCTGCCTCCCGTAGGAGTCTGGGCCGTGTCTCAGTCCCAATGTGGCCGTTCAACCTCTCAGTCCGGCTACTGATCGCAGACTTGGTGGGCCGTTACCTCACCAACTATCTAATCAGACGCGAGGCCATCTTTCAGCGATAAAATCTTTGGCGCAAAAATCATGCGATCTCTGCGCATTATGCGGTATTAGCAGTCGTTTCCAACTGTTGTCCCCCTCTGAAAGGCAGGTTCCTCACGCGTTACTCACCCGTCCGCCACTAAGTTCAAGCGAAATCTGCCGAAGCTTCAATCACAGGAACTCCGTTCGACTTGCATGTGTTAGGCACGCCGCCAGCGTTCGTCCTGAGCCAGGATCAAACTCTCTAAAAAAAATTATTTTTATTCGTTTAATCAGCTCATAACAAATCTTAAAAATTCTGGCTTCTTAAAGTTTTGTTAATCGCTTTTCTGAGTACCTCTCATCGAGGCAACTCTTTGCAATTAACGGGTCCTTTTTTCATGATGCTGTTTAATTTTCAAAGTCCGTCGCTCCCTTGTTCCTCACAAGGTGCCTGAATATAATAACACAGCGGCATGCGATTGTCAACTGTTTTTTTGAAAAAAACAAAAAATTTTTTCGTTCAAAAAAGCGCCGAAAAGCTTTTGCTTTTCGGCGCTCATTATATATAAGGAAGATTCTTAAAAACGGATTCTTCTTGCAATTCTTCTGCGGCGGCGATTGCGATTTTGGCGAATCATAAAGATGATATATATTATAATTCCGATCAGCAGCAAAATTCCTACAATCCGCACGATAATATTGCTAAAGAAGGTGCGAATCAAATGCAAATAATAAAGGATCACGCTGCGATCCATATCCTCACTTGCCACAAGATCGACTGTCCCATATTTTACGCCTTCCTTCACGAGCGTTACCTTACCGAGGACATCCCCTTTTACAATCGGCGCATAAGCGGGCTCCTCCACCTCGATTTCATGCTCAAAAGAGGCAACATCTTCATCATTAGCCACCACTGCATCTACTGCCTTGGCGGGCACCAGCATCACATAATCGCTCTTGGCGCAAAGCGCAACCTCCACCTCGCAAACAGAGGTGGTCTCCTCCAGCAATGTGCGGACGCTGAAATTCTGATATGCCCAACGGAAGAGATTTGTCGCATCGTCGAAGACCGGGTTGGAGGCATAGGGGCCATAAGGCGCATTCATGGTAATGCAAAGATATTCCATTCCCTTATATTTGGCGCTGGAAATCAAGTTGAAACCTGCCGCTTCGGTGCTGCCGGTCTTACCGGCCACTGCGTATTTATAATACTTGCCGGAATTTAACCGAATCAACTGATTGGTGGTAATCAGCGTGCGGGATTCATTCATGTTGCTGGCAGGAAGGATATAATGATCCGCGCTGATATAGGGCAGCAGGCGATCATCGGTAAATACCTTTTTGGAAAGAATTGCCATGTCCCGCGCAGTAGTATAGTGATTTTCATTGGTCAGGCCATGGGTATTGGCAAAGTGGGTATCTTTCATTTCCCACTTTTCCGCATATTCATTCATTTTTTTAACAAACGCCTCAATGCTTCCGCAAAGGTGGATTGCCAAAGCGTTGGTCCCCTCGTTGGCGCTGGAGATGGCGGTGCCATACAGCAGCTCTTCCATGGTTACCACTTCGCCATCCTTCAACCCCATATTGGAGCTTCCGATCTCAAGATCTGCATAGCAGGCCGCCTTATCAAAGGTGGTGGTCTCTTTCACATCCTTGATCAAATCGATTGCCACCGCCATAGTCATCAGCTTGGTGGTGGAAGCGGGATTGATCCGTTCCTCGGCATTCTTTTCATAAATAGTAGCGCCGGTATTGAGGCTGACTACCATGACACTGCGCGACTTTGTCTCGGGTGCGGCATCAATGGCAAAGGTGGCCGGCGCGCAAGAAAGCATCAGCACCGCCGCCAATATTCCAAATATCCATCTGATCTTCTTCATTCTTTATATCTCCTTCATCGAATACTTTTCCATTTTACCTTCTAAGTATACTATAGCAAGCTTAAAAAAGCAATTCCCGAAATTCTTAAAATTCTCTTGCTTTTGGTCACGCTTTTCTGCTACACTTAGAAAAAAGGAGGCTGGGCCCATGCTTGAGAGAATTGAATGGACCCGCTATTGGCGGGAAGATGCAGATCTTAGTTCCAAAAAGGTATTACTGATCGGGGATTCCATTGTAAACGGATGCACCAAAGAGATCCAGAAAAATCTGCCCGATGGATATGCCGTTACGGCGGTGGTTTCCTCCAAGGGCTTGAATAATCCTTATTTTATTAAGGAAATCGCCCTTTTCTGCGAGCAGGAAAATTATCAATTTGAAGCTATTTATTTTAATAACGGCCTCCATTTTCAAGGCCAATCCCCCGCAGAATATAAGGAAAATTATATCAAGATGCTGGGCCAGCTCAAAGAACTGATGCCGAGTGTGCCGATGGTATTGGGGCTCTCCACTCCCCTCACCTGCGGAGATGGCGGGGACCCTCAAAAGCATGAGACCCCCGTTACCCTGAAAGAAACCAACGCCACCGTCCTTGCCTTTAATGAAAAGGTGATGGAGATCGCCAAGGAGCAAAACCTGCCCACCTTCGATGCCTACGAGCTGATGCTGCCCCATCCCGAGATGAAGAGCGGCGATGGCTGCCATTTCAATAGCGAGGGAATCGCCTATTTGGGAAAAGCGATGGCAGAAGCGATTATCAACCTATTATAAATAATAGGAGGAAAAATCGACCTTCGATTTTTCCTCTTTTTCAAAAACTTTTCAAAAAACCCTTGCCAAAAGTAAAAAAATCCATATAATAGATATGTGTGCTGATTCATCAGTGCCAATATCATCACTTTCGGGGTGTAGCGCAGTTGGTCGCGACGCCGAAGCGCTGCCCTTTGGCAGATGAAGCGAGGCGGTCAGCGGCTGCCGCAACACAAAAAATATCGAGCAAACCACGGCTTGCGAAGAATTTTTTGTTGTTGCAAAGGGGCGTTGATGCCGCTTTGATTCAATTTCATACTGATAAGCGAGGCAGTTTTCGCCTCCATATCATATATTTCGGGGTGTAGCGCAGTTGGTAGCGTGCTTGGTTCGGGACCAAGAGGCCGGGCGTTCGAGTCGCCTCACTCCGACCATAAAAAAAGAAGGTAGACCTTGCGTTTACCTTCTTTTTTATTATCATCATAGGATGTGGGGCGACTCGAACGCTCATCCGCGCCTGCAAGGCGCTTTTCCCCTCATTGACATTTCTGCCCAAAGGCCCTATAATGATATCACTACGTATAAAGGAGCGCCTTTTATGATCCCTGCTATTATTTTATTTGCTGCCACTTATGTGCTGATGCTGATTTTCGGCAAATATCGCCCCTACATTGCGCTGGCCTCCGGTTTGATTTTTATCGCTTCGGGGATACTGCCGCTGAATCAGATTCTCGGCTCGATTGATTTCAATGTAATCCTCATGATTGCAGGCACCATGGGGCTGGTTGCCCTCTTTACCGAGAGCAAGATGCCGGCATTGCTTGCAGACCTTGTGATGGAGAGGGTGCCTAATATCAAATGGGCGGCGGTTGCCCTTTCCCTCTTTGCGGGGATTATCTCCGCATTTGTGGACAATGTGGCCACTGTCTTGATGATTGCACCCATTGCGCTGGAGATCTGCAAAAAGCTCAAGACCAATCCGGTCCCCTTTATCATTGCCATTGCCGTCTCTTCCAATCTCCAAGGTGCGGCAACCTTGGTCGGCGATACCACCGCCATCATGCTGGGCTCCGCATTGGACATGAGTTTTCTTGATTTCTTTTGGTATCAGGGCAAGCTCAGCATCTTCTTTGCGGTCGAATTAGGAGCTCTCCTTTCCGCTTTGATCCTGCTGGTGATCTTCCGTAAAGAAACAGCCGAAATAGAGAAGGCGCAAAGCAGGACCAAGGTAACCGATTTTGTCCCTACCATTCTTTTGGCAGCAGCTCTTTTATTGCTGATCATTGTCTCCTTTATCCCCGAAAAGCCCTACACTACCAATGGCCTTATCTGCTGCACATTGCTGGTCATCGGCCTGATTTATACCCTCGTGAAGAATAAAAAATGGTCGGCCATCGTATCCCCCTTAAAGGAAATTGATTTTACCACCATCGGCATTCTGCTGGGCCTTTTCCTGATGATCGGCGGCATTACCGCTGAAGGCGTAATTGATTCTGCGGCCAAGCTTCTTGCCGATGCCGGCGGCAGCAATATCTTTCTGCTTTATACCATCATTGTCTGGGGATCGGTATTGATTTCCGCTTTTATCGACAATATCCCTTATGTTGCCACCATGATCCCCGTGATTGCAGGGCTTGCGGCAGAGTTGAATATGGATCCTACCGTTCTTTATTTCGGCCTGCTTTCCGGCGCCACCTTAGGCGGCAACTGCACTCCTATCGGAGCTTCTGCCAATATTACGGGAATCGGTATTTTACGAAAAGAAGGCTATGAGGTGAAGAATTCCGATTTCTTCCGCATCGGGATCCCCTTTACCCTTGCCGCCATTATCCCCGCTTATATTTACATTTGGTTGGTCTACGGAATGTAAAAAAAGTCTGAACCGCAAAAGGCGAGAAAAATACAGGTTCTAAACCGAATTTCTTCACCAAAAAGTGAAAGAGGAAGAAAAAATATTGCCCTATAGCAATATTTTTTCTTTTTATAGGAGCCTTTTGCTACCTCAAAATCGAGCCACTCGGCGTATCACATACGCCTTCGGGTATCCCGTAACCTATGGTTACGGCTCGATTTCGAAGGTTTCAAACATTTTTTCCTATCCCCCAAAAAGGGCTGTAAAAAATCTCAAGATTTTTTACAGCCCTTTTTTATTTTGCTTCATAAGTGTAATTCTCAAAGCCTTCGGAAAAACGCTGCTCTCCATCGGACAAAACCCACATAGCCTCTACATCTTCCGATTTTTCCACCAACGCTGCGCCCTTCTCATAGCTCATATTAAAGAGAGCGGTAGAGAGGGCATCGGCTTTGCCCGAATCCTTGCAAAGGACCGAAACAGAGCGGAATTTTTCCCCCGGCATCAGCGTATCGGGATCGATAATATGATGATAGGGCACACCCTCCACCATATAATAGCGCTGATAGCTTCCGCTGGTTACAAGGCTCTGATCGGAAAGCTTCAGATAGGCAATATAGGGCCGTTCCTTTTGCTCCGGATCGGGATTTTCGATCCCTACAGACCAGAGCTCCCCATCGGGGCGGCTTCCCACGCAGCGAACGTTCCCGCCCACATTCAGGATATAACCGCTAATCCCTTTCTCTTCCAAAAAGCGCGCCGCCTGCTCCGTGGCATAGCCCTTTGCAATGGCGCCCACATCCAAGGACATCGCAGGGTCTGCCAGATAGACCGTCGATTGCTCCTCATCAAGGATCAGCTTTTCAATATCGGTATGCTCCGCCGCCTGCCGAAGCTTTTCCATCGGGGGCAGGGCAGCCTTTTCCGGCTCCTCCAAGCCGGCGGTGCGATAATCATGCCAGATGGAAAGGACACTTCCCATCGCCACATTCATCCTACCATCGGTGAGGGTATAAAGCTCTTTGGCATAAAGAAGCAGATCCATAATCTTGCGATCCACCTGCACCACTTGATGCTTCCCGTCCTTCAGATCATTGATGGTGCAAAGATTCTCCATCCCCTCATAGCGCTTATAAATATCATATAATCGATGATATTCACCCAAAAGAGCCTTGATCTCGGCGCAGGTGCGATCAAAATCTTCTTTGCTTTGCTCATAGCCTACAATGGTGGTGGCGGTATCAAAAAAATCAAAGGAATAATCGGTATATTTGGTTTTCTTTTGGTTGCAGGCAGAAAAGCTCAAGAGCATGGCTGCCAGCAGGAAAAAGGCAATTATTCGTCTCATTGAATTTCCTCTGAAAAAGAGGGGCTGTAATTTTTTTACAGCCCCTTTGAATCTTTTTATTTTACGGTAGCAGCTTTTACAGCGGCCTGAACCATATCGGAAATGCCCATGGTGCAGCCTGCAGTCTGCAGGTCCTCAACACCGTAGCCTTCCTTCTCCAGTGCAAGAATCCCCTTGGCATCCTTTCCAACCAGAGCGGCATCAAAAGCAGCAGCCTGCTCGTTCCATTCTTTTACAGTGCCGTCCTTATTGAGATCGGTGCCATATGCGGCCATGCCGTATTCGGTGCCCTTCTCGCCCTTGGTCTTCAAAGTAGCCTTCACATCGGAGGTTACCTCGCCCTTGGTATTATAAGAAACCTTTACCTGCAGATCATCGGTAGCCGCTACTACAACCTTGCCATCCTTATCCAATACGGCTGCAGTGAAGGTGGTATTGATTTCGTTGGAACCATCCTTCTCGGCAGTAGCATCGGTAAACGATTCGGAAGTAAACTCACCCAGCTGCAAAGTATCCTTGGCAGTGGCCTCAGACTCAACGGCAGCAGCAACAGCCTCCTCCAGCACTTTAACAAAGCCGCTTACCACGATGGTGCAGCCTGCAGCCTGCAGATCCTCGTTGCCATAGCCCTTCACAACCATTGCCTTTACTTCATCCATGGTCTTGCCTTTAATACCTTCTACGAAAGCGGCAACCTGCTCATCCCACTCTTTGATGACACCGTCTTTATTGACATCATAGGTGCCGTAAGCGGCCATGCCATAGTCCTTGCCCTTTTCGCCCTTGGAGCGAAGATCGGAATTTCCTACAGCCTTTCCTTCGGAAGTATAGGAAGCTTTAATCCCTACTTCATCAATCGCGCACTGCACGATCTTGCTTTCTGCATCCAGCAATACTGCTGCAGCGACTGAAAGTCGGATCGTAGCCATGT
>JAZMZQ010000033.1:0-8027 GCA_045586045.1 Eubacteriales bacterium | reverse complement strand
ACCATCATTCTCAATTGCGCAGAATGTGAACCCCTTTTCAAGGTCCATCGGCAGATGCTGGAGCAATTCGCATATGAAATCGTATGCGCTTTTTCCACTGTCGCCGATGCTGTCGGAGCAGAGCGTGCCATTATCGGCCTTAAGCCCTCTTATAAGGGCGCGGCTGATGCAGTCATGGCGGTCTCCGAATCGTTCCCTAAGGTATCCATCTCCTATTTGCCGGAGATTTATCCTGCAGGAGATGAGGTTATCCTTACTTATGAAACCACCGGCAGAAGCATCAAGGCCGGCAATCTCCCCATCTCTGTGGGAGTTACGGTTTTCAATGTTGAAACCATGCTGAATATCTATAGAGCCTTAAATGAAAAAGCGGCTGTTACCCATAAATACGTAATGGTGGCAGGCGAGGTTGCAGAGCCTAAGATCTTAAAGGCGCCCATCGGCATTTCCTTTAAGGAATTGGTGGATCTCTGCGGCGGCTCTTTGATAAAAGACCCGTCCTATTTGATCGGCGGGCCCATGACCGGTACCATCGGTACTGCTCACGGATTCGTTACGAAAACAACCAATGCGGTGATTTTACTGCCGCAAGATCATTATATAGTCCAGAGAAAGACCGTGAAGGCCAATATCGGCATCAAGCGGGCCATGAGCGCCTGCTGCAGCTGCAGAATGTGCACGGATCTATGCCCAAGAAATCTGATGGGCCATCCCATCGATCCTCAAGGCTTTATGCACAGTATTTCTCAAAATAAGGTATTGGATTCCACTCCCTTTCTCAATACCTTCTCATGCTCTCAATGCGGGCTTTGCGAAATGTATTCCTGCATGCAAGGGCTCTCCCCCGCCACTCTGATCGGGGAATATCGCGCAGGCCTTCGGGCTAAAGGGATCACCCCGCCCAAGGAACCTGCCTATAGCGGAGTTTCCGATAAGCGAGATTATCGCACGGTCCCCGTCTCCCGCCTTGTGCGGCGATTGGGGCTGAGCAAATATAATATTGAAATCCCCTTTAAGGAGATGGATATAAAATCCAAGCGGCTGCGGATTCTTCTCAGCCAAAATATCGGCGCGCCTTCCGAAACGATTGTAAAAAAAGGCGAAATGGTTGAGCAGGGGCAGATGATTGCCGCCGCTCCCGAAGGAAAATTGGGCGTAGCAATCCATTCCCCTATGGCCGGAAAAATAGCCGAAGTAACAAGCAAATTTATCACGATAGAAAAGGGCAGGAACTAAATTATGGCAAAATCAATCGGTATGATCGAATATACCACTGTATCCACCGGCATACGGGCTGCAGATACCTTGGTCAAGACCGCTGAGGTGGAGATCATTGAGGCGCAGGTAGTATGCCCCGGCAAATATATTGTCATCATCTCCGGTGAACTCAGCGCCATTCAGGCCTCTGTCGAGGCATGCAAAGGCCTTTGCGGAGATAAAATGATTGATAGCTTTGTCTTGGGCAATGTCCATGAGGGCGTTTTCCCCGCCATTTATGCTACGGTAGAGGTAGAGAATCCCCGTGCATTGGGCGTTCTTGAGACCTTTTCCGGCGCCACTGCCATTGTGGCCGCAGATGCTGCCGCAAAGAGCGCAGATGTAACCTTGGTGGAGCTGAGAATTGCAAGAGGAATGTGCGGAAAATCCTATCTGCTCCTCACCGGCGAGGTGGCCGCAGTATCTGCTGCCATTGAAAATGCCCAAGCCGCCGCAGGCGAGCGCGGGATGCTGCTGGATTCTTCTGTAATCCCCAATCCCGATCCCAAGCTTTGGGAAAAGATCCTTTGATCACTCTTTTAGGAAAGGTTGTTGACTTACATGAAAATGGATGAAAAGCAAATCAGCGAGATTGTAAAAAGCGTAATCAACAGCATGGCAGGCGAGCAAAAGACCACCGCCGCTGCAAGCAACTATAAAGGCGTTTTCGCCACCATGACCGAGGCTCTTGAAGCCGTCAACCAAGCTTATAAAAAATATCGCAGCTATTCGGTTGCTCAGCGGGAGCAGATGATTCAAAAGATCCGCGAGCTGACTTTGAATGAGGCTGAAGAGCTGGCCAAGCTCGGCGTAAGCGAGACCGGCATGGGCAGAGTATCCGATAAAATCATCAAGCATCAGCTGGTAGCCAACAAGACCCCCGGCACGGAGGATCTGAAGCCCGGCGTTATGACCGGCGATAGCGGCCTTACCTTGGTAGAGATGGCTCCCTACGGGGTCATCGGGAGCATCACTCCTTCCACCAACCCCAGCGAGACGGTGATCTGCAATTCCATCGGTATGATCGCAGCAGGCAACGGTGTGGTATTTAATCCTCACCCCAATGCTTGCAAGACGGCCAACTATGCGGTAGATCTTGTCAACCGCGCCATCGTTGCAGCAGGCGGGCCTGAAAACTTAGTGGTATCGGTAGAGAAGCCTACCATGGATACCTCCAAAGAAATGATGAACTCCCCCATTGTACGGATGCTGGTTGCAACCGGCGGCCCGGGGGTTGTACGCACCTTGCTCTCTTCCGGCAAAAAGGCCATCGGCGCCGGTGCAGGCAATCCGCCTGTAATCGTAGACGAAACTGCCGACATTAAGAAGGCGGCAAGAGACATTGTGGCAGGAGCCAGCTTTGATAACAATCTCCCCTGCATCGCAGAAAAGGAATGCTTTGCAGTCGATTCCATTGCAAGCCAACTGATCGCTTCCATGCAGGAAGCAGGCGCTTATCTGCTCAAAGGCAAGGAAATCGACGCTTTGGTTAAGCTTGCTCTTATTGAGAAAGACGGCAAGTATTCCATCAATAAAAATTGGGTCGGCAAAGATGCGGGCCGCTTCCTGAAAGAGCTTGGCATTCAATCCGACGCCCGTTTGATTATCTGCGAGACCGATGCATTGCATCCTTTTGTGCAGGTAGAAATGATGATGCCCATCCTCGCAGTTGTGCGGGTGGCCGATATTGATGAGGCCATTGAAAAGGCTGTCGCTGCAGAGCATGGCAACCGCCATTCCGCTCATATTCATTCCAAGAATGTGGACCACCTCACACGCTTTGCAAGAGAAGTAGAGACCACCATCTTTGTAAAAAATGCGCCTTCCTATGCCGGAATCGGCGCAGGTGGCGAGGGCTATACCACCTTTACCATCGCAGGTCCCACCGGCGAAGGCCTTACCGCTACTCATTCCTTTACCCGCCAACGCCGTTGTGTAATGGTAGACGGGCTTCACATTGTATAAGGATAAGGAGACAATTATGAATGCTTTGGGCATGATTGAAGTATATAGCTTCACGACAGCAGTCTGCGCCGCTGATGTGGCTGCTAAGGCTGCAAATGTGAAGGTGATTGCTTTTGATAGAACAAGACCGGTTAGCGAGGCTGTCCCTGCACCTTTGGTTATGCAGGTGAAAATAGAGGGCGATAATGCCGCAGTGCGGGCTGCTGTTGATGCGGCCAGCGATTTCGCCAAGGATGAGGGGACTTATATCATCTCTCATGTAAACGCACGCCCCGATACCGAGACGGAGAAGATGGCCTATCTTCTGGATATCAATAAAGATAAATATAATAAAAAACTTCCCAAAAATTTCCTTGGTGCAGAGCTTGAGATTCAGGAACCTGATTTTTCCATCGGGCTTTTGGAGGTCTCCGGCCTTGTGGCTTCCATTTCCGGCCTTGATGCCATGCTGAAAGCGGCCAATGTGCGCCTCATTCATACAGAAAAACGGCTGGGCGGCCGATTGGTAACCTTAATTATCAAAGGCAATGTATCGGCGGTCAAGGCTGCAGTAGAAGCAGGAATTGAGGCGGCAAAGCCTTTAGGAAAAATTCACGGCAACGCAGTGATCGCCCGCCCCCACGGCGAGATTATGAAATTTTTCGATTATGAAGTATAAGGAGGAGCACCATGCTTGCTCTTGAAAGACAAAAGAGGATTCTCGAAATATTAAGCATTGAAGGCGCGGTCATGGTAAGCAAGCTCAGCCAAGAGCTTGCGGTTACCGAAGAGACGGTGCGCCGCGATCTTGAAAAGCTGGAAGCCAAGGAGATGCTTCGCCGCACCCATGGCGGTGCTCTGCCCATTGATGAGGGAAACTATGAATTTTCTCTTGAGAAAAGAAAGGCCCTGAATGTTGAGGCAAAGCAGGCAATGGCCCGCAAAGCTGCGCAGTTTGTGGCGATGGGCGATACAATTTTCTTAGACGCTTCTACCACAACCTTTTATCTTGCCAAAGAAATTAAAAATATGAAAAACGTAACCATCATTACCAACTCCATTCGAGTCATCAATGAGCTGAGCGGTATTGATGGAATCAAGGTGATCGCTGTAGGCGGAATTGTGAGCAACAATCAATCGTTGGTCGGCTCTATGGCAGTCAATTATATTACCGAGAATTACTTTGCAGATAAAATGTTTTTCTCCAGCCGCGGAATCGGAGATAACTCCATTATTTTAGAAAGCAACGAGCAAGAATGCTTTATCAAGCAAAGTATGCTCAAAAACTCTCGCATTCGCTATTATCTTTGCGATAAATCCAAAATCGGCAGAGTAGGCTGCATGAGGCTTGCCTCTTTTGAGCAGATCAACCATTTGATTACCGATGCAGAAATCCAAGGTTCTTTGAAGGATACCTTGGAAGAATGTAATGTAGAGGTCATCTCTGTCTGACCCCAATTATATTAAACGTTCAATTTTAGGAGGAAAACCATCATGCTGGTTAATATGAACGAAGTATTAAGACCCGCAAAGAAAAATCATTATGCAGTCGGTCTTTTCAACGCTGTAAATCTGGAGTTGGCCCGCGGCATTATTGCTGCTGCAGAAGCCACTCGCTCCCCTGTTATCATGGGTACTGCCGAGGTCTTGCTTCCTTATGGACCTCTGGAAGAAGTATCCTATTACCTGATCCCCATGGCGAAGAAAGCAAATGTACCTGTAGTGGTACATTTGGATCATGGTTTATCTTATGATACTTGCATTAAGGCTTTGGAGCTTGGATTTACCTCTGTTATGTATGATTGCTCCACCGATAGCTATGAGGAAAATGTCCGCAAGGTGGCAGAGATGGCAAAGATTGCCCATTCCTATGGTGCTACCATTGAAGGAGAGCTTGGCCATGTAGGCGATAACGAAGGCTCTGCAGAAGGCAGCGATCATATGGATGATCCTTCTAAATTCTTCACTGACCCTTCTTTGGCAAAGGACTTTGTGGAAAAAACCAATGTGGATGCCTTGGCAATCGCAGTAGGCAACGCCCACGGCGCTTATAAGCTTCCTCCCAAGCTTGATTTTGAGCGGATCAAGACCATAGCCAAGACCATTGATGTACCCTTGGTGCTCCATGGTGGTTCCGGCTTGACCGATGATGATTTCCGCCAAGCAATCAAAGACGGAATCAGCAAGGTTAATATCTTTACCGATATCAATATCGCTGCAGTTAAGGCCGAATTCCAGCGCTTCTCCAGCATGGATAAGGGGGTAATCGATTTGATCCCCGCCGCAGTTGAGGCAGTAAAGCAGGAGACCATGAAGAAGATGAAGCTCTTCTCCAGCGACGGCAAGGCCGATTTCGGCGCCGGTGCAAGCCAAATGGATATCGAAATGATTACAAAGCTTGTTGCCGCAGAGGTTGCCAAATACTTAAATAAATAATTTCAAAAAGCCTTGGATCTAAAAAATCCAAGGCTTTTGCTGATTTTATTATATTTTTCGATCAAATAATTATAAAAATATATAAAACTCCATGATATAATGATTAAAAAAGAAAGGAGCGGAACCAATGATTAAAATTCCTTCTATTCCACTACATAAAGAAAGACCTCTTTCCTCATTTATGAATAAAAAGGAGTCTTTTTCGTTGACCTATAGAGGCTATCGCGCCTTCATCAACGAAAAAGAATGCCCGGTGCGCCAATGCCGCGTTTCGTCCATGCCCTTCAATCAATCCTGGCCCGGATATCAGCGCCCCCTCAATCAATCAGAAGAAGCGGGATACATCACTTTCTCTGCTGATGAAGCGGTAGAAATTGCGGTGGAATGTGCTCAAAAATTTGATAGAGCAATGATCCGCCCTCTTTCTAAGAACGTATCTATTCGGCAAGAAAATCAAACAGTATATTTCACCTTAACTGAAGCAGGCGGCTATGTATTAGAACTGGATGATGAGCATCAGCCTCTACACATCTTTTTCAATCCCATCAAAACCTATACTGAAAAAGCAACCTATCATTTTGGACCGGGGCTTCATTTCCCCGGCACCATCGAACTTTTTGATAATGATAGCGTCTATATCGATGAAGAAGCCATCGTTTTTGGCTCGATTTGGTCCAAAGGAGCCAAAAATGTTCATATTTACGGAGGCGGAGTTCTCAATGGGATTGGAGAGCAACGATTTTTAGAGCATTGCTACGAGCCTTTTACCAAAGGCACACTACGCCTTTATAACTGTGAAAACATCTTGATTGAGGATATTATCCTGCAGGATTCCGCTTGCTGGGTTTTGGCTCTTTTTGACTGCAAAAATGCAAAGATCAGCGGCATCAAGGAGATTGGAAATTGGCGCTATAATACCGATGGAATCGATATTACCAATACATCAAATGTTGAGATCCGTAATTGCTTTATCCGCGTATTTGATGATGGCATTACCATTAAAGGAATCTACGGCCATGATAAGCCGGTTGAAAATATTACCATTGAAAACTGTGTTTTATGGTGTGGATGGGGCAGAACCTGCGAGATCGGCTTAGAAACTGATGCCCCCCTATTCAGAAATATCACCTTCAAAAATTGCGATCTAATCCATAATTCCAAAGTTGCAATCGATATTCAAAATGGATTAGGTGGCGAAATTTGCAAAATTACCTTTGAGGATCTGCGGGTGGAATATCAAGCTGGCACACAGCCTGAAATTATTCAGAAACGTATTGATCAAGTCTATCAGCCGCAAGGAATCGGAGTTCCGGAGCTGATTGTTGCCGAAAATAAGGATTGGAGCAATTCCGGAAAATTCGGCGCAGTCCATGATATTCATTATAAAAACATTCGGGTTTATGCAGAAAGCGGAGTGCCTGCACCGGGAGTGAAATTCTGCTCCAGAAGCGAGCAAGTGATTTTGAAAGACTTTTGGATCGATGGAATCTATTGGAACGACAAAGCGGTGTCCCTTGATTTCTTCAAAACAACAGTTGAAAATGCAATGGGGATCCACGAAAACTTAAAATAAAACCAAAAGAGGGAATTAAAAATTCAAATTGAATTTTTAATTCCCTCTTTTATAAAGAAATCTTTTTGAAAAGCCCCATTAGAGACGGGATCAAAATCAATTGCAGCAAAATGCCCGGAAAGGCATCTATAAAGCCGCCCGCTAAAAAGGCATGGAATGTAAAGGATTGATGGGCAAAACCAAGCAGAGCCGCCTTTAAGAGGCCCCAGACAAGCCTTCCGGCAATCATAGAAAGTAAAAGAGATGCATATAACCAACATAGATTTTTTCGCCGCCCTTTTTCATAGAGCAGGCCTAAAGTAAATCCATAAGTTGCCAGCTCCCCTGCCATCCAAACCGCTGCCGGATAAATAGGAGGCATCCCGAATAGCAGCGAGCGCAAAAAGGGCAATATCAGCCCCGTAGAAAGGCCGTAATAGGGGCCGCAAACCAAGCCGCAGAGCATGATTACAAGATGCATGGGAAGCAACGAATCACCGATTTCTTTCATCTGGGCCGTAAAAAGCGGCAGTATCATTCCGAGGGACAAAAATACGGCAGAAAATATGAGTTTTTTTAATTTTGATCTCTTATTGACCATTATTCGAACCTTCTTCCTGCTCAGCAAGGCTGCCGATGATGGGCCGCCGCGCACTCCTTGCTCCCGCGCAACTTCCATTGCGTCTTCATCATCACAACCATCGAATTCCTATTTATCGGTTAAATTATAGCATGAATTTACAAACAAATCAACGCAAAGCGTTGTATATTTTCGCAACGAATGTAGCACATGTAATCAAGCCGAAGAAATGCACCTTGCGGTGATGACATACACGCT
>JAZMZQ010000032.1:0-6633 GCA_045586045.1 Eubacteriales bacterium | reverse complement strand
GGCTCACAGAACGACATGGCTACGATCCGACTTGGGTATCATCGAAAACTATAGCTATCTCAAATGCCCCGATTGCGGCAAGGAAATTGCGGTATTCGGGGAGAGCCATGTGGAAGAGATTGCCACCAAGCACGGCCTGCCTCTTTTGGCAAGATTGCCCATTGATCCCGCTCTTGCCTCCCTTTGCGATAAGGGAATGATTGAGCTTTTCGAGGGCGATTATATGGAATATGTGGCCGACATTTTAGAGAAAATGTAATGATAAAAACGCTTTGCAACCGCAAAGCGTTTTTTTTATGCCTTTTTGGTTAAAATAAGCCAAAAGGAGTGAGCTTCAATGATACCCAGTGATCTGATGATTGAGCAGATTGAAGCGGCGAAAATGCCTCTTCCTAAGGGGATCTGCAATCGGGAAAGAAAATTAAAATATTGCAATGTTTCAGAAGTGGAAATATCCGATCGAGAAGGGGCAGAGCAGATCGGGCGCCCCGAGGGGCGGTATGTTACGGTGGAGACCGCCAAAAGCTATGAGATCGGCGAGCCTGCCTTCGAGGAGATTGCCGCCGCCCTTTCCAAAGAATTGCGTAAGATGCTAAAGGGGCACAAAAAGGTGCTGATCATCGGCATCGGGAATGCCGCCATCACCCCCGATAGCCTTGGCGCAAAGGCGGTAGAGCGGATCATGGTAACCCGCCCGCTGGAAGAGCTGCCGGAGGGATATAGCGTGGTGAGCGCTGTGGCATCACCGGTATACGGAGAGAGCGGGGTGGAAAGCTATGAATTGGTGCGGGGCTTAGTGAGAGAGACCAAGCCGGAGGTGGTCATTCTGATCGACGCTCTTGCCACCGGCAATCTCGCCCGCCTTTGCAAGACCGTGCAGCTTGCCAATGTGGGGCTGACTCCCGGCGCAGGAGTCGATAATGCCCGCCCCGCCCTCAATGAGAAAAGCTTGGGCTGCCCCGTCATTTCGGTAGGGATGCCTACGGTCGTGGATTGCCGCGCTTTGCTTTATCATGTATTGGGAGAGGATTGGGAAGCCTATGCAGATTGCCTGCATCCTTATGAGCAAAGCCTGATCGCTGTGCCTCGTCAGATGGAACTTGCCACCGATATGGGGGCGAGAATGATCGCTTTTTCCCTCAATAAAGCCCTTCACGCTGATTTATCTACCGAGGAGATTTTAAGGTATTTATATTGAGAGGTGCTCATATAATGAAGGCAGAGAGGCGGTGGAAGAATGAAAAGGTGGATAAGCATTTTGATGATTGTGGTGGGAATCATCGGAAGCGGCATCGGCTGGAAATATTGGCTGCCGCAGGTGGCGGAATTTGCGCTGAGGGAGACTCACGCAGTAAATTTTCGCAGATTTACGGTGGCATTGCTCAAGCATACGGATCCTGTGATGAGAACGGTCGGCCGCTATTTGCGGGCAGATTTTTTGCCGGAGGAGGATGAGCATTTTCTCTATTTCAAAAAAGCGGAAGCGCCGCCTGCAGATGATTCCATTAAAGCCGCCAATCTTTCGGCCATCTCCGGCATCTATAAGCAATACGACGGTACTGCGGTGGCCAATGCTACCAATTATAAGATTTCTGATCTTTTGGATAAAAAGGTGGCGATGCCCGAATTTGAGAAGGGCAAGCCTGCAGTCCTGATCTATCATACCCATACCACCGAATGTTATCGAAATGAAAAGGGGATTACCAATACCACCGATGCTTCCCAAAATGTAGTGGCGGTGGGAGAAGCAATGGCAGAGGTCTTTCGCAGCGCCGGATATGAGACCATCCATCTCACGGAGATTTTTAATCAGCCGAAATTCAGCGGGGCTTATGGGGTATCCATGGCGGCGGTGAAAAAGGTGCTGGCGGAGCATCCTTCTATAAAGGTGGTGCTGGATGTGCATCGGGATTCCATTCAAGATGGGGGGATTGATTACTACCCTGTAACAACGGTGAACGGAAGGGAAGCGGCGCAGGTCATGATTGTATGCGGAACCGAGGCTAACGGCCTTTCCCATCCCAATTGGCGGGAGAATTTTACATACGCTTTGCAGCTCTCCCGCAAAATGGGGCAGCTTTACGGAGAAATCTCCCGCCCTGTAAATCTTCGGAAAGATCGGTTTAATACCCATTTTACGCCCCATACCCTGCTTTTGGAAATGGGAAGCTCTGCCAATACGCTGGAGCAGGCCCTTTATGCAGGGGAACTGACCGCTCGCGCCATGATTGCTCTTTGGCAGGAATAATGCTTGATTCTCACCAAAAATTGATATATAATATCCTTTGGTGATAAAGATGATCTATTTAGATAACAGCGCTACCACCAAGCCCTTCGAAGAGGCGGTGGAATTGATGGCGCAAACCGAGCGGCAGCATTATGCCAATGCTTCTGCGCTCTATAAAATTGCATTGGATGCGGAGGATGGAATCCTGCGCGCCAAAAAAGAGATTGCCTCGGTGCTTCGGTGCACTCCGGAGGAGGTGCTGATCACCTCGGGGGGGACATTCTCCAATAATTACGCAGTTATCGGAGCCGCCATGAGCCGCCAAAGAGCGGGAAATCGGGTGGTATTGAGCAAAATCGAGCACCCCAGCGTCTATGCGTGCGGCGAGCAGCTTGCGGCGCGGGGCTTTGAGGTGGGTTATGCGGAGCCGACGATTGAGGGCTTCAAAGAAGCAATCAATGAAAAGACGATTGTGGTGGCGGCAATGCTGGTGAATAATGAGATCGGCTTGCGCTTGCCTGCTGAAAAAATTGCGGATCTGATCCGTTCTGCAGGCGCACCTGCTCATTTTCATATTGATGGTGTGCAGGCCTTTTGCAAAATCCCTACCAATGTAAAGAGTTTGAAATGTGATAGCTTTTCTCTTTCTGCCCATAAGATTCACGGCCCAAAGGGCATCGGCGCGCTTTACTTAAAGAAGGGCGTGCGGCTGCAGAATATTCTTTTCGGCGGAGATCAGGAGCGGGGAATGGTCCCCGGCACCTATAACAGCCCTGCCGCAGCAGCCTTTGGGGAGGCCATCTCCCTTTATCGAAAAGCAGATCTCTCGCTCTATGATGCTTTGCGGGCGCGGTTGCTTGAAGGGGCTGCGGATCTGCCCTTTTTGCAGATCAATTCCCCTGAAGACGGCGTGCCCTATATTATCAATCTTTCCTGCAGAGGATATCTGGGCGAGAATGTCTTGCATTTTCTGGAAGGGAAGGGGATCTATGTATCCCAAGGCTCTGCTTGCTCTTCCAAAAAAGCGAGAAGCACTTCTGCTTTAGGCAGATTGGGGATGGATGAGCCTACGGTTATGGGGGCGCTTCGCATCAGCTTCGGGCTATTTAATACCTTGGAAGAAATTGATGCTTTAATCGATGCTTTGAGGGAAGTGCCTCAAAAAATTCAAAAACGATATAAGGATGTATAAAATGGAACAAATGATTCTGGCAAAATGCGGTGAGATCGTATTAAAGGGGCTCAACCGCAGTCAATTTGATCAGCGGCTGATGAAAAACATCAAGCTCTCTTTGCAGGAGTTGGGCGAATTCTCTTTGCAGATGGCCCAGTCTACCGTGTATATCCGTGCACAGGGCGCAGAAGATATGGATGAGGCCTTTGAGCGGGTGAAGCGGGTCTTTGGCCTTGCGGCAGTCTGCAAGGCTTATACTTGCGAAAAGAATATGGAAGCCATCTCTGCCTTGGCAAAAGAGTGCCTTTATGAAGCCTTTGCCGATGCCAAGACCTTCAAGGTAGAAGCCAAGCGCAGTGATAAGCGCTTCCCGCTGCAATCGCCCGAGATCTGCCGAGAGATCGGCGGAGTGATCCTGAGCCATTATCCGAATGTGAAGGTGGATGTCCATCATCCGGATGTAACCGTTACGGTAGAGGTGCGGGATTTCGGCGCTTATATCCATGCGGTGCGGGAGCAGGGCGCAGGCGGGATGCCCTATGGCTCCAATGGCCATGCGGGGCTGCTTCTCTCCGGCGGTATTGATAGCCCCGTGGCAGGGTATATGATCGCAAAGCGAGGGGTCTCACTCACCGGAATCCATTTTCAAAGCCCTCCTTATACAGGGGAGCGGGCCAAGCAAAAGGTTGTAAGCCTTGCGGAAATCTTGAAGGGCTATTGCCCCGATCTTCGGCTGTTGGCCGTCCATTTCACCGAGGTGCAGGAAGCCATTCGGGATCATTGCAAGGAAGAATATTTTACGGTGATTATGCGCCGATTCATGATGCGGGTAGCCAACGAGCTTTCTAAAAAATGGCATTGTGGCGCCCTGATTACCGGCGAGAGCTTGGGGCAGGTGGCCAGCCAGACCATGGATGCCCTTCGGCTGACCGATAGCGTAACCGATAGTTTGATTCTTCGCCCGCTGATCGGCATGGATAAGGAAGAGATTGTCCGAATTTCTCGCAAGATCGGTACTTTTGAAACCTCGATTCAGCCCTATGAGGATTGCTGCACCGTCTTTACCCCCAAGCATCCCAAGACCAAGCCCACCTTGAAGGAAATCGCCTTCGAAGAGGCAAAGCTGGATATCGAGGGCTTGGTAGCACGGGCTGTGGAGCAGACAGAGCGGATCGAATTATAAGGAGTTGAAAAAATGAATAAAACAGTTAGAAAACATTTAATTTGCATCTTAGGAACATTGATTTTCGGTGCAGGCTCTTTTTATGTAACTCTGCCTGCGTTGAACATCCATTCGGGAGGGCTTCTTTCCTTTCTGATTTCCCTTTTTGTGGCATACGGTGTGCTTTATCTTGTTCAAAGCTTGCGGCAGAGCGTGCAGCAGCTCCACACCGATAAAAAGGCGCTGCTGGCGCCCAAAACCATCAAAATTTTGCTGGCTTTGATCGCCATCTGTATTTTGGTGGGGGTTGTGGGAAATCTTGCAGGGGCAAGAATTTTCAATGCCAAGCGCTATCGGGAGCTTCTCAGCGTAGAGGACGGAGATTTTGCTACCGATGTATCCCAGATCACCTTTGAGCAGATTCCCCGCTTGGATCTGGAATCCGCTCAGCGATTGGGCGATCGCAAAATGGGCGAGCTTTCCGATATGGTAAGCCAATTTGCGGTAATGGATAATTATACCCAGATCAATTATAAGGGCCGCCCGGTGCGGGTTACTCCTTTGGCATATGCGGATGTCTTTAAGTGGCTGAGCAATGTGAAAGAAGGAATCCCCGGCTATCTGATGATTGATATGGTTTCTCAGGAGGTGGAGCTGGTCCGCCTTTCGGAGGGAATGAAATATTCCACCGCCGAGCATTTCGGCCGTTATCTGGAGCGCCATCTGCGGTTCCAATATCCCACGAAGATCTTTGCAGATCAGACCTTTGAGGTCAATGAAGAGGGCACCCCCTTCTGGATCTGCCCCACCTATCGTTATACCATCGGCCTTTACGGCGGCCGGGATATTGAGGGGGCGGTTTTGGTTAATGCAATCAACGGTGAAAGCGTCTATTATGATGTGGAGAAGATCCCCGCTTGGGTGGATCGTGTCTATAATGCAGAGCTGATTATTGAGCAATATGATTTCTACGGCACCTTGATTAATGGATTCTGGAATTCGGTTTTTGCTCAAAAGGATTGCACCATCACCACCGACGGCTATAATTATATGGCGCAAGGGGATGATGTCTATATGTATACCGGCGTTACCAGCGTGGCTGCCGATCAATCTAATATCGGCTTTATCCTTTCCAATCAGCGGACAAAGGAGACAAAATTTTATTCTGTGGCAGGCGCAGAGGAATATTCCGCCATGTCTTCCGCAGAGGGCCAGGTGCAGGAAATGCGCTATACCGCTACCTTCCCGCTGCTTCTGAATATTGCCAATGAGCCCACCTACTTCATGGCATTAAAGGATGCAGGAGCGTTGGTTAAGCGATATGCCATGGTCAATGTGGAGCAATATCAAATTGTTGTGGCGGGCGCTACTGTTGAAGAGTGCGAAGAGAAATATCGCGCTCGTCTTGCAGAGGAAGGCATTTCCGAAGAGCCCCCTGCTCCGGCAGTCTCCACCGAGGAGATTACCGCCGCCATCACATCGGTCCGCAGCGCGGTAGTAGGCGGGAATACCTGCTATTACTACACTCTTGAGGGCAGTGATAAAACCTTCTCCTTGAGCGTGGCCAAGGATGAGCGGGCTGTGATCCTCAATAAAGGGGATGCCGTTACCTTTGTTTATGAACCGAAGGAAGAGGCTTGGATCCTGCCGGTGAAAGAGTTGAAATTGGGATAAAAATAGGTTTGCGAGGGGCAAATTTTGCCCCTCGCAAAAATAATAAAAAAACTTTGAAAAAATGCTTGACTTTTGCAAAAGCATTTAGTATAATATGTCTCGTCGCTGAAAGAAATGCGGGTGTAGCTCATCTGGTAGAGCGCCACCTTGCCAAGGTGGAGGTAGCGAGTTCGAGCCTCGTCACCCGCTCCAAAAATAACCAAGTCGTAAAGGCTTGGTTATTTTTTTTGATCTCAAAATGAGGCCGCCAAATCTTTCTAAGTTGGCCCTATTATATTGACAAATCTCGATTAAATATGTATAATATCTATTAAGTCTGTATATCTTTAAGAGAATTTAAGGTTCTATTTACTGAGAGAGGCGATGTAAATGAAAAATATAAAAAGATTTAATAAA
>JAZMZQ010000031.1:0-17954 GCA_045586045.1 Eubacteriales bacterium | reverse complement strand
GCGGATGTCTTGGGCATCTCTCAATCCTATATCTCCCGCTTGGAAAAGAAGATCATTCAACGCTTAAAGCGAGAAATCGAGAAGCAAATATGAAAGGGGATGTAAAAAAAGTCTGAACCGCAAAAGGCAAGAAAAATACAGTCTCTAAACCAAATTTCTTCGCCAAAAAAGTAAAAGAGGAAGAAAAAATATTGCTGCACTGCAATATTTTTTCTTTTTTATCAATGCCTTTTGCTACCTCCAAATCGAGCCACTCGGCGTATCACATACGCCTTCGGGTATCCCGTAACCTTTGGTTACGGCTCGATTTACGAAGGTTTCAAACATTTTTTCCTATCCCCAAAAAAGGGGCTGTAAAAAATCAAAATGATTTTTTACAGCCCCTTTTATTCTTCAATTGAAACTTGCTCCGGCAAGTTTTTCCTAAGCTTTTACTCTCTCAGAGCAAAAATTTCACTTTTCTTATATCGAGAATTCCACTCTGCGAATTACATGATCCTGATAGTCTTTATCCAGTTCATTAAAGTATCCGCTCCAGCCCCAGACACGAACAATCAATTCGGCATGATTTTCGGGGTGCGCCTGCGCATCCAGAAGGGTATCCCGATTGATGGAATTGAGCTGCAGCTGATGGCCGCCTCGCTCAATATAGAGCGCGACCAGCTTTGCCACTTTTTCAATACCGACATCATTGCGAAGGACCGAATCATGCAGCTCCAAGGTAAGCGGACCACCGTTGATGATCTTGGAAAGATCATATTTGGTAAAGGATTGAATAACCGAAAGCAATCCATTCAGCGGCACATCCAAAGCAGGTGAATAGGCAGATCCATAGCCGGTGCCTGCCTTTCTGCCGTCGGCAGTGGCAGGGCATTCCGAGCCCAGCCAAAGATAATACATGGCGCTTCCCGTGCCCGCTCTCCAAAGCCCGCCGATTCCATTGGGCTTATTATTCAGATATTCCGCATAATAATCGGTAATTTGGGTGGCAATATCATCCACCATATCTTCATTATTTCCCATCTTCGGGCAAGCGCGCAAGGCAGCGCGCAGTTCAGAATAGCCTTCGAAATCCGCCTTCAATGCCGCAAGCAGTTCCTCCTTGGAGATGCTCTTCTCATCATAAACCTTCATCTTAATAGCGGCCAAGGAATCGGCTGCTGTAGAGATGCCGGCACCATGGGCGCCATAATTGCGATATTTGGCGCCCTTAAAGCAATCGGAAAGCTTTTCGATGCACCCGTCAATCATCAAAGAGAGAAGGGGGCATGCCTGCCGATTGGCCTGCTCATTGGTAGCAGCCTCGGCAATCATTTCATCACACCGCTTTTCGATGTTCCCCTTTACAGCGCCCATCAGCTGCTCAAAGGTCTCGCTTTTCAAAAGAGAGGTGCTTACGGCCTCCTGCATCGCACCGGGGAAATCCATATAATTCAAATTCGGAATATCAGCCGCGCAGCCGGAAGGAATCAATTCCCAGCAAGCAGCCACCGCATAATCTCTTGCATCCTTCAGATCATAGCCCAGTCGGGTCAGACCCTTAATCACCACGTCGTCATTGCAATATTGGGGAAAGCCAAGTCCGCGCTTGGTAAGGTGAGTGCCTAAAAGATACCGCCCCATGGGGGTATCCTTACTGACCCTCAGATTAATTTTCGGATCAATTACATTCAATTCCAAAGAGGCCCTCAAGCACATTTCGGAAAGTTCATTATAAGCATCATTTCCATCGAGATCACAACCGCCCAAAACCATGCTCTGGCCGTTATCCCCCTGCTGAACGCCATGATAAAGATCCGTATCCAAATTCAAGACAAGGAAGAACTCTTCAAGGGTCTCAAAAAGGCTTTCCTTGGAGATTCCGCGTTCCAAATCCTTCTTAAAATAGGGATACATATATTGGTCAACCCGGCCCAAGGGGCTATGTTCCATTCCGCCAATCCGCAGAAGATAAAGAAGCATCGCCATCACTATGCATGCCTCATAAAAGCTTCTTGCACCCTTGGCCGGCACCTGAGCGAGGGCTTCCGCAAGCTCCTTGCAGCCCTTCTCCTCTGCCGCCTTGCGATAAGCCTCCGCATGGGCAAGGATGGCCGCAATTTCTTCCTTCATGGCGGCACCGAATTCTTTTTGCTCCTCTCTCTCTGCTTTTGTAAGCGCAGCATCAATCCGCCGATCCAATTCTTCCAAACCGTTATCGATCACCAAAGAATAACGAGCGACAATGTTGCCGCTGGTCAGCCCATAGGTCAGGCTGTTGCTTCGATGAAAGCCGAAGCGATCATTCTCATGAAGAAGGGGAATTTCGCGGGCAAGATTCTCCATAAAAAAGCGATGATTTACCCGAAAATCACCGCCGCTTTGGAGGTGCCTTCCGTTTTGCTCTCTTAAAGCGCGATGGGATTTCGTCCGTACGACTTCCAATAATTTCTCGATTCGCTCTGTCATGTTACTCTCTCCTCTAATATAATTTTGCATTGATCCCCCGCATTTCAAAGATTTCAATGCGTGGGTTGCTCTCCATCGATTCATCATAATTCGGGGAAAAGACTCTGCCCGCCGCCTTATATTTTCCGCCTGCCATTTTATTATAGGGCAGTAACTCTATATAAGAAATATTGTATCTATTCAAATGGTCGGCAATGGCCGTAAGATTCTCCATCGTATCCACCACACCGGGAATCAGCGGCACCCGTACAGAAAAAGGTTTTCCGCTTTTGGCAAGCGTATCAAAATTCTGCAAAATCCTTTCGTTGGAAACGCCCGTATAATAAAGATGCTTTTCAGGATCCATCAATTTCAGATCATAAAGGAAATAATCCGCCTTCTCCATTATCTTTTGAAAGATTTCAGCCGAACAATAGCCGCTGGTCTGAACTGCCGTTTGCAACCGCCCCTTCAATATTTCAAGACATTCCAGCAAAAATTCATGCTGCGCCAAAGGCTCTCCTCCGGAGAAGGTGATGCCGTCTAAAAGCCCCTCGTTTTTAAGAAGCTTTCGGCAAAGATCTTTTGCTTCCCAATCGTCTCCGCAGCCGCGAACCAACCCCCTTGGGCAGAGCCCGATGCTTCGCTCGGTCAATTCCCCGCTCTCAGCAATGCATCGCCCGCATTCTAAGCATCCATTGGGGTTCCTCAGATATTCTCTTGAAAAGCCTTGCCCTTCCGGATTATGGCACCAGCTGCAGCGTAAAGGACATCCTTTAAGAAATACAGAGGTACGAATTCCCGGCCCGTCGTAGACCGAAAACTCCTCGATGGAAAAGATTTTCCCTACCATTCATAGCACCTCCTTCTGTTTTCAGTATATAAGTTCTCCCTTGACAGCGCAAGAAAAATATTGTAAACTTATAGTCAAAAGTTGCGATTTTGAAAGGAGAACAGGAATGTTTCATCAGCCTCATAATTCTCGCGGAAACTTTAATTTCAATGGATTTATCTATTCTTCCACCGGTTATAAGGACCATTTTCATCGAAATTTTGAAGTGGTTTTCCTAATGGAAGGGCAGGTTGAAATAAAGATTAACGGAAAAAACCATCTTCTTTCACCGGGAGATTTGGCGTTGATCGCACCATGGGAAGTGCACGCTTTTTCGGTAGATGAGCATTCCCGCCTTTGGGTTGGTGTCTTTTCTAAAGATTTCATCTCGAAATTTGCGCATCGGGAAGAGGGGCGGCATTTTACTCCCTTTCACTGCGACCCTCAAGCAGAAGCTTTTTTGAAAGAGCATTTATTCATAGAAGAGGCCCCTCCTCGCTATCTCCTGATGGCCTGCCTTTATCTCATTTGCGATCAATGCTTAAAGCACGCCCAAAAGAAAGAGCGCGGCGAACAAAGCGCTCTTAGAAATCAAATTCTTCATTATGTGGATCAGCATTATACAGAGCAGATCACCATGCAGCAAGCAGCTGAAGCCTTGGGATATGAATATCATTATTTTTCCCATCTCTTCCACGATTGCTTTGAGATGAATTTCAGAGCCTTTGTAAATATCTATCGCTTCGACTTAGCCTGTGAGATGCTCTCGGAATCGGAAAAGGAAATCAGCGATATAGCCATGGAGAGCGGCTTCCAAAGCCTGAGAAATTTTAATCGTATCTTCAAAACTTTAAGCGGAAGTACCCCTCAGGCCTATCGTACGGCCGCAAAAAATTTCCCTCCTCTCTCCTTTCGCAAGGATTAACCTCTTTCATAAGCCTCGCATCGCACCTTTTCATATAATTATAAATTTTTATATAAAAAGGTGTATTTTTACACCGTTCAACACCCTATTAACCACCTTATTTTACCTATAGTTTTAGAGTATAAAAATTTATAATTATACTCCTCAGTTGGATTTTGATTTTTTGTTTTTTTAAAAAATAATGAGGGGATTTGCTATATGACATAAAAAAACGCACTGTTAAAACAGTGCGTTTTTGTGTTTTACATTCAGATTAGCCGCCCAAATAAGCTTTTTTAATCTCATCACTTTCGGCAAGCTCTGCGCCGGTACCGGAAAGGACGATTTTGCCCGATTCCAATACATAGGCACGATCCGCAACCGAAAGAGCCATCTGCGCATTCTGCTCAACCAGCAGAATGGTGGTGCCTGCTTTATGCAGCTCCTGAATAATATCAAAGATCTGCTGCACCAAAATCGGAGAGAGGCCCATAGAAGGCTCATCCAACATCAGAAGCTTCGGCTTGCTCATTAAGGCACGGCCCATCGCAAGCATCTGCTGCTCACCGCCGGAAAGAGTTCCTGCAATTTGCTTACGGCGCTCTTTCAAGCGGGGAAACCGCTCATATACATCAGCAATAGAGGCAGACACTTCCCCGCCGGGGCGGGTGAAAGCACCCATTTCCAAATTTTCTTCAACGGTCATCTGCAAGAATACCCGACGCCCTTCGGGGACATGGGCCATTCCCTTAGATACAATCTTATGGGCAGGAATTCCCGCAAGATCCTGATCCAAAAAAGAGATGGAGCCGGTCTTGGAATGAAGCAGACCCGATACAGTATGAAGAATGGTACTCTTTCCTGCGCCGTTGGCGCCGATCAAGGTAACGATCTCTCCTTGATGGACCTCAAAAGAGACCCCCTTAATTGCATGGATGCTGCCGTAATATACATTAATATCTTCTACTTTAAGCACAGCCTCATCCCTCCTTCTTCTTCCCGAGATATGCCTCGATTACTGCAGGATTTGCCTGAATATCATCGGGCGTACCCTTCGCGATAACTTGGCCGAAATTCAATACACAAATGCCTTCGCAGATATTCATAACCAAATTCATATCATGCTCAATCAGCAGAACCGCAATTTGGAAGGTATCCCGAATCTTCACAATGTTTTCCATCAGCTCGGCAGTCTCCGAAGGATTCATGCCGGCAGCAGGCTCATCCAGAAGCAGCAGCTTCGGATTGGTGGCCAATGCGCGGACAATCTCCAAACGGCGCTGCGCACCGTAAGGCAGAGAGCCTGCTTTCATATCGGCCATATCCTGCATATCAAAGATGGAGAGCAGCTCCAAAGCACGCTCATGATTCTTCTTTTCCGTCTGCCAATATTTCGGCAGACGCAATACACCGGTCGCCATCGAATAGGTATTTTGATTATGGAGACCGATCTTCACATTATCCTCCACGCTCAGATTATCAAAGAGGCGGATATTCTGAAAGGTACGGGCGATGCCCATCTTATTGATCTGCACAGTGGTCTTGCCGGAGGTATCCATACCATCCAGCAAAATGGTGCCGCGGGTAGGCTGATAAACCTTTGTCAGAAGGTTAAATACCGTCGTCTTTCCCGCACCGTTAGGACCGATCAGGCCCGCAATCTCTGTACGGCCGATGGCCAGATTCAAATCCTGCACCGCATGAAGGCCGCCAAAGTCAATCCCTAAGTGGCGACATTCCAAAATAGGAGATTTATCCACATCCCGCTCGGGTACGATGGAGTGGCTGGGGACAGGGACCATTTTGGTCTTGAGCTTATTGACATTACTCATTTTCAGCAGCTCCTTTCCGACGAGGGATCAATTTCCCAAAAAGATTCTTCAATGCGGGGTTATTGGTGATCAACATGACAAGGATCAATACAATGGCATAGATCAACATTCTGTATTCCGAGAATTCGCGCAGAAGCTCGGGCAGAATGGTCAGTGCGGCGGCCGCAATAATAGAGCCCCACATTCTGCCAAGACCGCCAAGTACGACGAATACCAATACCAAAATGGAGGTATTAAAATCGAATTTACTTGCGATAATTGCATTCTGGCTCATTCCGAAGAGGGTACCTGCAGCGCCGGCCAAGGCAGCGGAAGTTACAAAGCCCATCATCTTATACTTTGTCGCATTAATGCCCACGCTCTCCGCTGCGATTCGATTATCCCGAAGGGCCATAATGGCACGGCCGGAGCGGCTGTTTACCAGATTAAAAATAATCATTAAGGTGATGATGATCAGAATAAAGCCTGCAGTAAAGGTGGAAATCTTGGTATTACCGGGGATTCCCATCGGCCCGTTCATAATCATTCTTCCGCCTGCTTCCAATCCTTCCAAAGGATTCAAAAAGCTGAAATGCAAGCCCTTTGCATCAATGCCGATATAAAGGTTGGTTACAATGGATTTAATAATCTCGCCAAAAGCAAGGGTTACGATCGCAAGATAATCGCCTCTCAGCCGCAATACAGGCACACCGATGACAATACCGACCAATCCGGCAAGGATTGCGCCCACAACCATCGCAATGACCAAGCGAATTCCATCAGAGGGAATGGCTTGCTGCAAAGCAGAGGCAACGACAGCGCCGGAAAAAGCGCCCACACTCATAAAGCCTGCATGGCCCAAGCTCAGCTCACCCATAACACCAACCGTCAGGTTGAGAGAAAGAGCCATCACCACATAAGCGCAAACCGGAACCAACTGACCCTTCATGGTAGAGGAAAGACCGCCGGCCCCACCCATAATGGTAAGGATAATAAAAGCGATCACAACCCCTGCATAGGTCATATAATTGGAGAAAGTGGATTTATTGGTTAAAAACTTTTTCATAGCGCTCACCTTACACTTTCTCGCGGATTTGCTTGCCCAAAAGCCCTGTAGGCTTGACCAGCAATACAATGATCAATACCAAAAATACAATGGCATTGGAAAGCTGCGTAGAAATATACGCACCTGCAAAAATTTCGATCACGCCCAGCAAAATACCGCCCAGCAATGCACCGGGGATTGATCCGATTCCGCCGAATACCGCAGCAGTAAAGGCTTTGATTCCGGGCATGGAGCCGGTTGTCGGCACCAAGGAAGGATAAGCGGAGCAAAGCAGAACACCTGCCACCGCCGCCAAGGCAGAGCCGATGGCAAAGGTGGTGGAGATGGTAGCATTTACATTGATCCCCATCAACTGCGCGGCACCCTTATCCTCGGAGCAAGCACGCATGGCTTTTCCCATCTTTGTCTGCCCGGTGAAGACCGTCAGGGCAATCATGATGATAATGCAGGCAGCAATGGTTACCAACGTACCAAGGGTAATAATCAACTGCCCGTCAAACATCTTGATCGCAATCCCGCCAAAAAAGTCGGGGAAAATCTTAGGATTGGATGTCCAGAGCAGCTGCGCTGCATTTTGCAGAAAATAGCTCACACCAATGGCGGTGATCAATACTGCCAAAGAGGTAGCCTGCCGCAAAGGCTTATAAGCCAGCCGCTCGATGATGATGCCCAGCAAAGTGCAAAGGACAATGGCGGCCAAAAGCCCCAATACAGGGGGGAGATTAAAAGCGGAGACTGCAAAGAAGCATACATAGGCACCCACCATGATAACATCACCATGGGCAAAGTTCAGCATCTTTGCAATTCCGTAAACCATGGTATAGCCCAAAGCAATGATCGCATAGATACTGCCAAGGCTGATACCGTTGATAAAATGGTTCAAAAAGGTCAACACGAAAACACACCTCAAAAAACATTTTAGGGCGTTACAAAAAACGACCGATTTCGGCGTTATTCTGCACACCCATTTTGGAAGAAGAGGGCTGCCGGCTTGGCAGCCCTCTTTAAGCTAAAATTTGAATTACATACCTACGTATGCGCCGTTCTTGATAACCATGCCCTTGGGAGTCTTGGTTACAGCACCATCCTTGCCCCAAGTCATGTTCTCACCGGTCAGGCCGGTATAAGTAAAGTCCTCAGCGGTGAACGCCTCTACCAGCATCTTGCAAAGATCCTCGGCAGATACGCCATAGTTATAAGAACCATCTTCATTCTTCAGCGCATCGCCCTCTTTCAGAGCAGCGAAGATTGCATAAACGCAATCGTATGCATCGGCAGCAAACTGATTGGGGATTTCGCCGAACTTCTCTTTATACTTAGCAACAAAAGCCTTGGTGGTAGCATCCTCAGCATCAGCGTTAAAGGGAGTGAGCAGCATTACATCCTCGGCCAAAGACTTATCAAAGCCCTCCAGGCTCAAGATACCGTCCATACCGTCTACGCCAAAGAACTTGGGAGCAAAATTGGTGTCCTTTGCTTCCTTCAGGATCAGGGCAGCAGATTCATAATACATAGGCAGGAATACCAGATCGGCACCCTTTGCCTTTGCATCTGCAACCTGCACGGAGAAATCAGTCTTGGTATCCTCGGTAAAGGTGGTGGTGGATACGATCTCCAGCTTCAGCTTATCAGCCTCAGCCTTAAAGCTATTGTAGATACCGGTGGAATAGTTATCATCGTTCTTATAGATTACAGCGATCTTGGTGCCCAGTTTCTGGCTGCTGATGTAATTTGCGGAAGCAGCACCCTGATTGGGATCCATGAAGCACATCTGGAATACATTATCCTTCCGAGCAATATCTACAGTGCCGGTGATTGCATTTGCAACGCCGCCCAATACATCGGTGGAAGAAGCAGAAGGAGTCAGATAGAAGATTCCGTCGTTATTCGCCTCTTTGGAGGTGGCGGTACCGGGAGTGGAGGTTACAGAACCCATAAAGATCTGCATATCCCAATCCTTCAGAGTATTATACGCATTTACGGCCTTCTCGGCATCGTGCGCATCATCCTCAACCTTCAGCTCGAATTGAATCTTGCCCAGAGCGTTGACCTCTTCTACAGCGATCTCTGCCGCATTCTTTACGGCATTGCCATAAATTGCAGCACCGCCGGTCAGAGGGCCGGTAACACCGATCTTCAAGGCAGTTGCCTCTTCTTTGCCGCAGCCAACAAAGCAAGTCAGCGCAAGCATCATAACAGTGAGCAATGCGATTACTTTTGCAAACTTTTTCATCTTTTTTCTCTCCTTAAAATGAATTAAATTTTCAAAAAAATTTGAGTACATTTTAACACATTAAAGTGTTGATGTCAACAAAAATGCTTTATTTTTTGCAAATATTTTCAGCTCATCCATGTCCAAAAGATAAAAAGCGAGGAAAAAGGAGCATTTAAGAGAAAAAAAGAGCAATCGGAAGAAAATACCAAAACGAAATCAGCCTTCTCCATAAAAAATCGGGAATCGTCGCAAAAAATATGACTTTTTTTGCGTTTTTTATTGACAAACGGACGTCAAATTATTATATTATATTCGTTATTATGTTTTTTTACGGAGGAAAACGAAAAGTTGGAAAATATTATCGAGCTGAAAGACATCCATGTTTCCTTTGAGGGAGAAGTGATTCTGGATCATTTCAATTTGAATATCAAGGACAAGGAGTTTGTAACCTTCCTTGGCCCTTCCGGCTGCGGAAAAACCACCACCCTTCGGACCATTGCAGGCTTTATTCAGCCCTCCCAAGGAAAGGTGCTTTTTGAAGGAAAGGATATTACTGCCCTTCCGCCCCATAAGCGGCAGGTCAATAACGTCTTCCAGCGATACGCTCTTTTTCCTCATTATAATGTATATGATAATATTGCCTTCGGCCTTCGCATCTCTAAAACCGACGAAAAAGAGATTGCCGAGCGGGTAGATGAAATGCTCAAGTTGGTCAATCTCAAGGGCTTTGAGAAGCGCAATGTAACCTCCCTTTCCGGCGGTCAGCAGCAGCGCGTAGCCATTGCCCGCGCTCTGATCAATAATCCGAAGGTATTGCTTTTGGATGAGCCTTTGGGTGCATTGGATCTCAAGCTGCGCAAAGGGATGCAGACAGAGCTTAAGCGGATTCAGCGCCAAATGGGGATCACCTTTATTTACGTTACCCACGATCAGGAAGAAGCCCTTACCATGAGCGATACCGTCGTTGTCATGAAGGACGGGCTGATCCAGCAGATCGGCACTCCGGAGGATATTTATAATGAGCCCCGCAATCCTTTTGTGGCCGATTTTATCGGCGAAAGCAATATCATTGAGGGCTTGATGCTCCGCGACCTTCTTGTGAAATTCGAAGGGGTAGAATTTCCTTGCGTCGATAAGGGCTTTGGCGAGAATAAGCCGGTCGATGTCGTTGTCCGCCCCGAGGATATCGAGATCACAGAGCCCAAGGAAGGCATGCTCTGCGGAATAGTAGAGAGCGTTACCTTCAAGGGCGTGCATTATGAAATGATGGTTCGCTCCGAAAATTATCTTTGGAAGATTCATTCCATCACCTATAAAGAAATCGGTACGCAAGTAGCGATGGAAATCATTCCCGAATATATCCATATCATGGCAAAGGAGGTATAATTGGGCAAATTGAAAAATAAATTGATTGCTGTGCCCTATTATATCTGGGCCGTTGTCTTTATCGTCGTCCCCTTGCTGATGATTGCCTATAGCGCATTCACCAATGAGGAGGGTGCCTTTACCTTTCAGAACATCCTGCAGATCGGGATCTACGGCAATGTACTGCTGCGTTCCTTGCTCTATGCCTTGATCGCCACTGTATGCTGCTTGCTTTTGGGCTATCTGCTTGCCTATTGCATGGCGCAGCAGAGTGAGCGAGGAAAAAACATCCTGATGATCCTTTTGATGCTTCCTATGTGGATCAACTTTGTATTGCGTACCCAAGCCATGCAGGATATTTTGGATCTGATCCAATCCTGGGTGGAAGCCGCAGGAATTTCCTTGCGTATCAGCAATACCGGCTTTGCCATCGTATTGGGCCTGATCTATAACTATCTTCCCTTCATGGTCCTGCCCATTTTCACTTCTTTAGAGAAATTGGATAAGCGGGTCATTGAGGCGGCAGAAGATTTAGGGGCCAATCGGCTGCAGGTCTTCCGCAAGGTGATCCTGCCGCTCACCATGCCGGGAATCGGAAGTGGCGTCATCATGGTATTTGTCCCCACCATTTCCACCTTTGTCATCTCGGAAAAATTGGGCGGAGCGAAATATAATCTGATCGGCAATGTCATTCAGGAGCAATTCCTCACCGTTTATAATCCCAATGTAGGCGCCGCCATCAGCTTGGTGATGCTGCTGATCATGCTCTTCATCCTCATCATCTTCAGCTTTTTGGATGATGAGACAAAGGAGGGCTTGCTATGAAAAAATGGTTTCAACGCTCCTATATGGGGCTGGTCTTCCTCTTTTTATATCTGCCCATTGCCTACCTTGTGCTCTTTTCCTTTAACAGCGGAAAATCCAAGGTCATCTTCAGCGGCTTTACCCTTAAAAATTATGCCGATCTCTTTACCGATCAGCAGATCATGCAAGCCCTGCTGAATACGCTGATTATTGCAGGGATTTCCTCGATTGTATCGACCATTATCGGCACCATGGCCGCCATGGGAATTCAGCGGCTGCGGAAATGGCAGCGCAACGCCGTCATGAATGTAACCTATATCCCCGTCTTGAATCCCGATATCATCACCGGTATTTCCATGATGCTCTTTTTCTCGGCGTTGGGGATCTCGCTCGGCTTCGGTACGGTGCTGCTGGCGCATATCACCTTTAATATCCCCTATGTCATTTTAGCGGTCATGCCCAAGCTGCGGCAGGTGGATTATTCCGCCTATGAGGCCGCTGAGGATCTGGGTGCCTCCCCTGCCCTTGCCTTCCGCAAAGCGCTGCTGCCCCAGATCATGCCCGGTGTCATCTCCGGCTTTTTAATGGCGCTGACCTTATCGGTGGATGATTTTGTGGTTACCTTCTTCCTGCGGGGAGTAGAGGTAGAGACCCTCGCCACCGTCATCTATACCACCACCAAGACCCGCATCAGCCTTTCCATGAATGCCCTTTGCGGCGTAATGGTTGTGGTGGTACTGATTATTCTGATCCTTGCCAATCTGCCCCAAAAGCAGCAAAAACCCAAAAAGGAGGAGCGGATATGAATCGAATGAAAAAGCTTCTCGCCGCCATTGCCATCATCGCCTTATTGCTGCTGTCCTTCAGCGGTTGCAAGCAATATGCGCCCAACGAAGTCCTTTATGTCTATAATTGGGGCGAATATATGGACGAGACGGTCAATGATCTTTTCGAGCAGGAAACCGGCATCAAGGTAGTTTATAAGATCTACGATAATAATGAATCCATGTATGCCGTATTAAAGAATTCGCCCCGGACCTATGATGTGGTATTTCCTTCCGATTATATGGTAGGAAGAATGATCAAGGAAGGTCTTTTGGCGGAGATCAATTTTGAGAATGTCCCCAATGCAAAGCATATCATGAAGGATTTTCAAAATCTCAACTATGACCCGTACGGCCGCTATTCCATTCCCTATACATGGGGTGTTTTAGGAATCCTTTATAATACCAAGGTTGTAAAAGAGGCGCCCGATAGCTGGGCCGATCTTTGGGATCCTCAATATAGCGGAAAAATCCTGATGTATAATAATTCAAGAGATACCTTAGGGGTTGCGCTTTTGAAAGAAGGCTATTCTCTCAATACCACCGATGAAGGAGAGCTTCGGGCAGCCGCCGATGAGCTGATCGCCCAAAAGCCTCTGCTGCAAGCCTATGTTTCCGATGAAATTTTCTCCAAAATGGAAAGCGGCTCTGCTGTCATGACCCCTGCCTATGCAGGGGATGCTCTCAGCATGATTGGGGAGAATCCCGATCTTGCTTTTGTGATCCCTAAAGAAGGCACCAATCGCTTCATCGATGCCATGTGCATCATGAAGGATGCCCGCAATAAGGAAGCGGCGGAAAAATATCTCAATTTCCTTTGCAGGCAAGATATTGCCGAAATGAATCGAGCCTTCACTGCCTATTCCACCCCTCAGCAGCAAGTCTTCGATGCTCTGCCCGAGGAGATCAAAACTGAGCAGGCCGCCTATCCCGATCCCGCCACCTTACGGCGCACCGAGATTTATATCAATCTTCCCGAAAAGACTCTGCTCCTTTATAACACCCTTTGGAACAAATTGAAGAATGTATAAATAAATATCCCCCCGCATAGCGGGGGGATATTTATTAGACTGTCAAAAAAGGCACAGAACACAGAAAATAAGAGAATAAAAGAATTCTGCTGATTCTATAAATCAGCAAGGGAAAAAACCTACTCTTTTTTCCTTGCTTTCTTATTATAAGGAAAAAATCCGCATCATCATGCGGATTTTTGATTAAAATTTTCTGCTTTCCGCCGATCTGCTCTCTACCGTACCTATGTACGCCGACGAGAACAGATCGACGAAATCTGCACTCTTTTTTGAGAGTCTCCCAGCGTGTCAAAAACCTCCGCAGGAGTTTTTTGACACGCTGATAAAAAATCCTCTATCGTTTTTCGATAGAGGATTTCATTTCAAACACTAAAGAATGACTCAAGCACCCATCTTATTGAGCTTCAAGGTCAGCTTGCTCTTCTTTCTGTTGGAGGTATTCTTAGCGATAATACTCTTTCCGACAGCCTTGTCAATCTTCTTAACAGCCAGCTTATAAGCTTCAGTAGCAGCCTCTTTATTACCGAATGCAACTGCTGCATCAAAATTCTTGATTAGAGTCTTAAGCTCAGACTTCAGCATTTTATTTTGCAGAGTCTTGGTCTCAATAACGAGAACTCTCTTCTTAGCAGACTTAATATTGGGCATGGGATACACCTCCTTGTCTCATTTTCTAATGTGCTAAGATATTCTACCACTCTTTTTTCTCAAAATCAAGTGTTTTTTCAAAAAAGTTGATGCAATTTACGAAGCACTTTGGAATTTTTTGGAAAATATACAAAAAAATTCACAAAATATTAAAAAATTTCTACATTTCACTTGACAAAACATTATTATTAAATTATAATCTCTATAATTGAAGCGTGAGGAGTATGCTGTATGTCGAGTGCTATATCTGTTTCTCAAGAACTATTGGCTGCAGCGCACACAGGCAACAAGGGCGCGCAAAATGAGATCATTTTGATGCTGACCCCCCTGCTCCGCAAAATCTCTTCCCGCTATTTTATTATCGGCGCAGATAATGAAGACCTTCTTCAAGAAGCCAGAATCGGGCTGCATAATGCTATAAAAAGCTATGATGCAGCAAAGAATTCCGATTTTTTAGCATACGCCAAAACTTGTATCCATAACCATATCATATCTGCAATTAAAGAGGCCCAATGCAAAAAGCATGCCGCACTCAACAAATCTGTTGATCTGGATTCTGCTCCCCTTTTCAGCTATGATAGCCCCATGGAACTCGTGATTCAACGAGAAGAACTCGAATCTGTACTTGCTATGGCGGAGGATAAACTCTCGAAATTGGAAAAGCAAGTCCTTTTCCTTTATCTGGACGGTCGCTCCTATAAAGAAATAGCAACCCTGCTTCATATATCAGCAAAGTCGGTCTCCAATGCTCTTTGCAGAATCCGAAGCAAATTATCATAGTCTGATGCCCGAAAAAGCTCTGTGGCGGAGCGCTGATTTTCAGAGGGGACGGTTCAATTCCGTTAAGGGTGAAAATATTTTTACCACGAGAGAGGAAAAAACAATGTACGAAGACAAGAAACTGATCTGTAAAGATTGCGGCAACGAATTCGTTTTCACCGCCGGTGAGCAGGAATTCTATGCTGAGAAGGGTTTTGAGAACGAGCCCCAAAGATGCAAGCCCTGCCGTGATGCGCGCAAGAATGCTGCTAAGGGTGCTAAGACCTTCTATGACGCTGTATGCGCTGATTGCGGTGCAGAGTGCAAGGTTCCCTTCAAGCCCACCGAGGATCGTCCTGTATATTGCAGCGATTGCTTCGCTAAGAGAAAAGAAGCTGAATAATTTAACTATTAATAAGCTTAAGGCTGTGCAAATTTGCACAGCCTTTTTTCTTTATCTTATTTCGAGAAGACCTCTTCCATCAGCCGTGTGCTCTCGGGAGGTGAATAAACCCAGCGATCCATCTGATCCCCTTCAAAATAATAAGTAAACGGCGCCGGCTTATTCAAAGGATCCCCCATATCAACAATCGCCAGCTTTACCTTCATTTTTTCGGGGATAATACTTTTGATATAGACCCCCACGTACCGATCCACCTCCGCATGATCGGTAAGCTCTGCAAGGCCTGCAAGATTGGGAGTGAGCTCTACAAAGATTCCGTAGTTTTCCACGCTGCGGATGATTCCGCTGACGGTCTGACCCGCTTGAAATTGAGCAGCATTTTCCGCCCAGCTTCCTAAAAGTTCTTTATGGGAAAGAAGAATCCTGCCCTCTTGAGGGTCCACACTGAGCACCACCGCCCGAATCTTCATTCCGCAAGCAAAGCGATGATCGGGATGGCGAATACGGGATACAGAGATTCGATCAATGGGAATCATGGAGATGACCCCGCACCCAAGATCTACAAATGCACCAAACTGCTCCAGATGCGTAACCCGTGCATCTACCACCATTCCCGCCCTCAACGTGCGATAAAGATAGGCGCTGCAGCGTTCTTGGGCGCGGCGTCTGGAGAGAAGGGCCACTTTTTTTCCGTCTCGCTCTTCAAATCCTTCCACCACAAAGGAGATCATTTTATTAACCCGCGTGATGATGGCCACATCCTTTACTGTCCCCTCGCGGATTCCCATGGCAGCCTCTTCTCTGGGAATAAAGCCACCCATAAACCCAAAATGCACATATAAATTATGGTCGCTATCGCAAAGGGTGCACCTTGCTTGCAGGATTACCTGCTCCTCGCATGCCCGCATCAAACCCTGCAATGATTCCAAATAGGGGCGATCCTCCGTCCGTTCCAGCCCTTCCGGACGGTATTCTTCCTGTATCATACTATCTTAATCCTTTCAACCGTTTCTTGGTAAAATATATATGAAAAGCGACCCGTTTCTATAACTTATTTTGGTAAACTTATGATTTGAAAGGTTTGAAATTATATGATATAATATAGTATAATATATTTAATGGAGGTGTCTCTTATCATGGATGTACGAGTATCCGATATTATTACCATGAAAAAGAAGCATCCTTGCGGAAGCAGCCGTTTTACGGTGTTGAGAGTAGGGATGGATTTTAAGATCCGCTGCATGGAGTGCGGCCATGAGATCATGGCGCCTCGTTTGAAAATAGAAAAAAATATTAAGAAGATCGAGCGAGAAGAAGATGATCAATAAACTGAAATCTGTAGAAGAGCGATATGAAGAAATCGCCGCATTGCTTACCGACCTTAATCTGATCAACGATCAAAAGGCCTACGCCAAGCTGATGAAGGAATATAAGCAGCTGGCCCCTTTGGTAGAAAAATTCCGTGAATATCAGCAATATGCTCAAAATTTTGAAGAAGCCGAGGCTCTTCTCAAAGATAACGGCGATCCCGAAATGAAGGAGCTTGCCGAAGAGGAATATAAAGAAAGCCGCGCAGCCATGGAGCGTTGCGAAGAGGAGTTGAAAATACTTCTGCTGCCCAAGGATGAAAACGATGATAAAAACGTCATTATTGAAATTCGAGGCGGCGCAGGCGGAGAAGAGGCCATGCTTTTTGCCGCCACCCTTTTTCGGATGTATACCATGTATGCCGAGAGCAAGGGCTTCAAATATGAGATCCTCAATCTCAACGATACCGAGCTTGGCGGCATTAAAGAAATTGCCTTTTCCATCAAGGGAGAGGGGGCTTTCTCCCGCTATAAATTTGAAAGCGGCGTTCATCGGGTGCAGCGAGTACCCGAGACAGAAAGCGGCGGCAGAATCCACACCTCCACCGCTACGGTAGCAGTACTCCCCGAAATGGAAGAGGTCGATTTTGAGATCAATCCTGCCGACCTGCAGATCGATACCTACCGCTCCAGCGGTGCAGGCGGGCAGCATGTAAATAAAACCGAAAGTGCGATCCGCGTCATCCATCTGCCCACGGGGCTGGTGGTGGAATGTCAGGATGAACGCTCTCAGCATAAAAATAAAGAACGCGCCCTGAAGATCCTGCGCTCCCGCCTTGCAGAAATGGAGCGGGCAAAGCAAGAGGCGGCAGTAGCAAGCGAGCGAAAGAATCAAGTGGGCACAGGAGACCGCAGCGAGCGAATCCGCACCTACAATTATCCCCAAGGCAGAATGACCGATCACCGCATCGGGCTGACCCTTTATAAATTAGAGCAGATCTTAAACGGAGATCTGGACGAAGTCATTGATGCATTGGTAACAAGCGACCAAGCAGAAAAACTGAAAGGCGAGCAATCATGATCAAGACCGCTCTTTTTCCCAAAGAGGATGCGCAACAACTGAATATTTGCGGAGAGCTGATCCGATCGGGGGAACTTGTAGCCTTCCCCACTGAGACCGTTTACGGCCTTGGTGCCAATGCCTTAGACAGCACAGCAGTAGAGAAAATCTTCAAAGTGAAAAATCGCCCCGCCGATAATCCTTTGATTGCCCATATCAGCGATCCTTCCATGCTGAGTGGATTGGTAAAAGACTTCCCAAAAGAGCTTGAGGAACTGACCGATCACTTTTGGCCGGGAGCGCTGACCTTGGTGCTTCCCCGCAGCGAAAACGTGCCGGATATTGTATCGGCAGGTCTTCCGACCGTAGCCGTTCGCTGCCCCTCCCATCCGATCGCCAACGGGCTGATCCGTGCGGCAGGGGTGCCGATTGTGGCCCCCAGCGCCAATCTTTCCGGCCGCCCCTCCCCTACAACCTTTGAGCATTGCGTGGAGGATC
>JAZMZQ010000030.1:0-7724 GCA_045586045.1 Eubacteriales bacterium | reverse complement strand
TAAAAACGCTATTCTTTGGAATAGCGTTTTTCTGTTGCGAAGAAAAAACTATCTTTTACACAAATTTAGTTATGAAATATCATAGGTGGTATTCCATTTCAATGTTATAATAAAATCGATATATTATATTTTATGGGAGATTGCCATGCAGATTAAGACGGTTACCGTAATCGGAGCAAACGGAATCATGGGCGCAAACATCAGCGGAATCTTTGCCTCTTTCGGGGATGCCAAGGTTTATATGGTGGGGCGAGACCCTGAAAAGATCAAGCGCGCAAGAGAAAAAGGGGCCAAATCGGTCAAGGCCGATAAAGTGGCAGAAAATCTTATTGCGGCGGATTATTCCGAACTTTCCCAGATCATCCCCGAATCCGACCTTGTATTTGAGAGTGTGGCCGAGGATGTGCAGATCAAAACCAAGATTTATCATGCCATCATTCCCTATCTGCGCAAGGATGCCATCATCTGCACCGGCACCTCCTCTCTTTCGGTGGATACCTTTGCCGCCCTTCTGCCCGAGGCATTTCAGCCTCGCTATTTCGGCGTGCATTTCTTCAATCCCCCTTATAATATGCCTCTTTGCGAGCTGATCGCAGCAGAATGCTCCGATAAAGCCCTTGCCAAGGAGCTGGAGCTTTATCTGAAGAAAACCCTTCTGCGCAAGGTTGTTCCCGTAAAAAATGCACCTGCCTTTCTCGCCAACCGCATCGGCTTTCAATTTATCAACCATGCCATGCAATATGCGGAAACCAAGGGAATTGATTATATCGACGCTGCGCTGGGCTCCTTTACCGGCCGCGCCATGCCTCCCCTGCTGACTGCTGATTTTGTGGGCTTGGATATCCATAAGGCGATCGTTGAAAATTTATATGAAAATACCAACGATCTCTTCAATGAGACCTTTAAGCTTCCTGCATTTATCGATCGCCTTGTGAGCGAAAATAAGCTGGGCAGAAAGACGGCGGGCGGTCTTTATAAAACCAAACTAATCGATGATCAAAAGATCAGAATGGTCTATGACATCCCATCCGATACCTATCGTGAAATCAAAAAATACCATCTTCCCTTTGCCGATAAGATGAAGCAGCAGCTGCGAAACGGGGATTATATAAAAGCCTTTGAGACCTTGGTTTATGAAAAATCGGAGGACAGTGAATTCTGCTTAAAGCTTCTGATTGAATACATTGCCTATTCCATCCTCACAGCGGAAAAAATCGGATATACCATCAATGCTGCCGACACTGTCATGGCTGAAGGTTTTAATTGGTGCCCGCCTCTGGCGCTGGCAGGGGTGCTCTCTTCTGTTGCAGATCTGCGGCAGCTCTTCTCCGAAAAGTTGGATGCAAAGATCCTTGAATCCATCGATATGGATCATCTCATGAGCATGATCTGCCAAAGCGATTACGATTTCAGACCCTATTTTAAGGTGGGATAAAAAATGAGTGAAAAAGTATATGTATTAGGCGGAGCGCAGACCGACTTTGCCAGAAACTGGACCAAAGAAGGAAAAAGCTTTATTGCCCTTTTGAAGGAAGTAATGGGCGACGGAATGCAAAACACCGGCCTCACCTGCGATGATATCAAAAAACTCAATGATGAAAACAAGGTTGCTTTATTTGTGGGCAATTTTATTGCGGAGCATTATGTGGACCAAGGGCATCTCGGCGCTTTTCTGACAGAGGTAGACCCTGCCTTCAACGGCGTGCCCTGCGCAAGATACGAGGCGGCCTGCGCTTCAAGCTCGGTGGCCATTGATGCCGCCATCACCAAGATCAAGGCGGGAGATTATGACCTTGCCATCGTCATCGGCTGGGAGCTGATGAAGACGGTGGATTCCAAAACCGGCGGCGATATTTTAGGCCGCGCCGCTTATTATGAAAAAGAAGGAAAGGGCATTGATTTCCCCTTTCCCAAGCTTTTCGGCCGCCTTGCCGATGAGATGCTGAAAAAATATCCCATGGAAGAATCCAGATTCATGAATGCCCTTGCTAAAATATCCGCTCAAAACTATGAAAATGCTAAGCGCAACCCCAAGGCGCAAACGCGGCAATGGTTTATGAGCTATGAGCAAGCCAAAGCAAGAGATACCGATACCAATGCCATTGTAGGCGGCAAGCTTGCTGTCTCCGATTGCTCGCAGGTTACAGACGGTGCGGCAGTTGTCATGCTGGCTTCGGAAAAATTCATCAAAGAGCGAGGCCTTGAAAAGCCGATTGTGAAGGGCTACGGCCATCGGGTAGCGCCTGTTCTTTTCGATAAAAAGATGGAAGAAAATCAAGATTCTCCCTACATCCTTCCCTGGACCCGCCAAGCTTGCGTGGATGCCTATCGGCGCAGCGGCCTTACCATGGAGGATATCGATGTATTTGAAACCCACGATTGCTTCACCTCCAGCGAATATGCTGCCATCTCTGCCTTTGGGATTACCAACCCCGGTGAGGAATATCTGGCCGTGGAGGATGGGACCATCTCCTTCCAAGGAAAAAAGCCCATCAATCCCAGCGGCGGCCTGATCGGCTGCGGCCATCCCGTGGGCGCAACGGGCGCCAGAATGTTGCTGGATCTTTATAAGCAGGTTACAGGGACTGCAGGCGCCTATCAAGTGGAGGGCGCAAAAAACGCCATGATGCTGAATATCGGCGGCAGCGCCACCACCAACTATGTTTTCATTATCGGAAACGAATAAATTTTAGGGATTTACGAAACTTTTTCGTAAATCCCTTTTTCTGTTGCTTTTAAAAAACAATGATGCTATTATTATAAAAAATGCTTAAGGAGAACAAAAATGAAAGTTAATTTTTCCAAAATCATTGGTCCAATGAAGCCGATGCACGCTTCCAACAATGGTCCTGTTGTGCAACAAAGCGATATCATCAACGGAACCTTGCATCCTTTCAATAATAATCTTGCAGAATTCAAGGCAGCAGGCATTCCCTATGCCCGTACCCATGATAGCTCCTTCTATCATCGCTACGGACAGGAGCATACTGTCGATGTCTACTATGTTTTCCCCGATTTCGATGCCGATCCCGAAGATCCCCAAAACTATGATTTTGCCTGCACCGATCATTATTTTGAAGGGTGCTACCAAGCAAATTGCGAGATCTTTTATCGCTTGGGGCATCGCATTGAGCACGAAGCCAAGCGCTACGGCACCCATCCCCCCAAGGATTTCCATAAATGGGCGGTCATCTGCGAGCATATCATCCGCCATTATACCGAAGGCTGGGCAGATGGTTTTCATTATAAAATGACCTATTGGGAGATCTGGAACGAGCCCGATCTGCGCCCCGGCGCCAGCCCCACCTGGACCGGTACCAAAGAGGAATTTTTTGAATTTTATCATATTGCCGCCACCCATCTGAAAAAATGCTTCCCCCATCTTAAAATCGGCGGGCCTGCGCTTGCGGTGGATTTCGGTTGGGCAGAGGATTTTCTCAAGCAGCTGAAAGCCCCTCTCGACTTTTTCTCTTGGCATTGCTATGCCGCCAATGTTGAAACCATGATCCAAAAGATTCAAGAGATCCGCACCCTTTTGGATCGCTATGGATTTGAGAAGGTGGAAAGCATCCTCAATGAATGGTCTTATGTCCGCGGTTGGAGGGGCGATGATATCGTCTATAGCCATGAGCAACGCGGCAAGATCAAAGGTGCTTCTTTTACCGCCGCCGCTATGTGCGCCTGCCAATATGCACCGGTAGATATGCTAATGTATTATGATGCGCGCCCCAATGAGTTTTGGAACGGGATGTTTGATATGATGGTGGTGGGCAGAGTGCTCAAAGGCTACTATCCTTTCCCCATGTTTAATGAACTTTATCGCTTAGGCGATTGCGTTGAGGTTACCAATGCAGGCGAAGGCGATTATCTTGCCGCCGCCAAAAGCGAAAAAGAAGCCGCCATCCTCCTTACTCATTATAACGACGATGATACTACCACCGGCAAAACCTTTCCGTTGGAACTTTGCGGTTTTGGCAATGAAAAGGGAACGGTTGCAGAAATTTATCTTTTAGATGAAACCCATAATAATGAACTGCAAGGCAGTATCACCTATTATGGAGATCGTTTCGCCATGGATCTGATCCTCCCCAATTTCACCACTTATCTGATCAAACTGAAAGCAAAGGACTAAAAACACCATGTTTTTTGAACTGAATCTTTATTCCGAAGAATTAAAGATGAATACGCAAGTCCATGTGATCCTTCCCGATCAGGTAGAGGGCTCCTATAAAACCCTCTGGCTTTTGCATGGACTCAAAGGGGATCATACCTCTTGGATGCGCAACACCTCTATCGAGCGGTATGCCCATCACCATAAAATTGCGGTTGTAATGCCCAGAGCAGATCGAAGCTGGTATGCCGATACTGCCTATGGAATCAATTATTTCAGTTATATTACCAAAGAATTACCCGACCTCTGCCGCTCCCATTTCAAAGGAATGAGCGAGAGATCTGAGGATAATATCATCGCAGGGCTTTCAATGGGCGGCTATGGGGCTCTGAAAGCAGCCCTGCGTTGCCCCGATCAATATGGCGCCTGCATCTCCCTTTCCGGCGCCTTGGATATCTGCCGCCGCGGGCGGCCTCTTTATACCAAAGAATGGCGCGCCCTCTTCGCTTTTGAACTGAAAGATGAACTTGAGCTTGCAGGCGGCGAAAACGATCTTTTTGCTCTCGCCGAGAAAAACCATCAAGCAGGGCTTCCCTTCCCCAAGCTTTACCTTTGGTGCGGCACCGAAGATTCCTTGCTTCCCATCAACGACGCCTTCCATCAGCATCTTACCGCCCTTTCCATCCCCCATCATTATGAAACCTCCGAAGGAGATCATACTTGGAAATGGTGGGATTTGCAGATCCGCCCTGCCCTTTCCTTTATTTTAGAAGAGCGATAAATCCCCAACCGACCTTGTTTTATAGGGTCGGTTTTTATTTTTTCTATCTTTTATACAAAAACTCATATGAAATGGCATATGTAATCAAATACTATCAATGCTAAAATGATGGTAAATAAAAAACAAAGGAGTTTTTTCATATGGAAATCAAAAAAATTGCTGTCATTGGTGGTGGCTTAATGGGCCGCCAGATTGCCCTCTGCGCATCCATTCATGGATTTGATGCTACAGTTTATGATCTGAAACCCGAAGTATTAGAAGCAGTGCAAGAATGGGAAGATACCTATCTTGCAGGCCGTATTGCAAAAGGGCGTATGACCGAAGAGCAAGTAGCCGCTACCCGCGAGCGTTTCCATTTGGAAGGCTCTTTGGAAAAGGCGGTTGAGGGCGTAGATTGCGTCATCGAGTGCATCATTGAAGTGCAGGAGATAAAGGCCAATCTCTTCCGTCAACTGAGCGATTTGGTAGGGGAGGATGTAATCCTTTGCACCAATTCCAGTTTCATGGTTTCTTCCCTCTTTGCCGATTGTGTAAAGAATCCTTCCCGTCTTTGCAATATGCATTTCTATAATCCCGCGCTGGTTATGGAGTTTGTTGAGGTCGTTCAGGGTCCTCATACCTCCGAGGAAACCGCAAGTGCCGCTTATGAGTTCTGCAAATCTATTGGAAAATGCCCCATTTGGCAAAAGAAAGAGATTCCGGGCTTTGCAGGCAACTATTTGATAGTAGGTCTGCAGGAGCGGGCACGCTATCTGGTTGAAAACGGTTATTGCACTCCCCAAGAAGTAGATATCGCTTTGGAGAAGGGCTTCAACCATAAAATGGGTGTATTCCGCATGAACGATCTGACCGGTATTGACCTTACCTTCACTATTATGAAGAAAAAATATGAAGAAACCGGCGTAAAAAGCGATATGTATGATGTTTATGAAAAATTAGTTGCTGAAAATCGCTTAGGTCGCAAGACCGGCCACGGCTTCTACGACTACGAATAATATAATTAAGGGAGATTTTTATGAGCGGACCTTTATCAGGAATCAAGGTGGTAGAGATGTCCACCTACGTTGCAGGCCCCGTAACCGCCCGTTTGCTGGCAGACTTGGGTGCTGAAGTGATCAAAGTAGAGGCTCCCATCGGGGATCATTGGCGCCGTACCGGCGTCAGTTATGTACCCTCTCGCTTTGAAGAGAATGAAAATCCGGTATTCGATATTTATAATACCGGCAAAAAGCTGGTTTCCTTAAATCTGAAAACCCCCGAGGGGAAAGAAGCTTTCTTAAAGCTGATTGAGGATGCGGATGTCTTTGTTACCAACACCCGCCCTGCCGGTCTTAAGCGTTTGGGCATCTCTTATGAAGATCTGAAAGAGAAATATCCCAAGCTGATCTATGCGATGGTCTTAGGCTTTGGTGAAGAGGGCCCCGATGCAGCAATGCCCGCCTTCGATACCACCGCCTTTTGGGCTCGCAGTGGTTTCTTCCGTGATATGTCGGTGAAGACCGAGAATTATTATCCTGTTGCGCAGCCCTCCAGCGTTGGTGATACTGCAACCGCGTATCTGCTGGTAGCGGAAATCTGCGCCGCCCTCTATCGCCGCACCTCTGAAGGCACCGGTGAGTTTGTATCCTCCACCCTTTATCGCAACGGGATTTTCTGCATGGGCACCATGATCATGATCGCCCAGCCCCCCTTCGGGAATCATTATCCTTATAACCGTGTGGATTGGGGTGTTCCCAGCGGAAGCTATGAATGTGCAGACGGAGAGTGGCTCTATTTGAATATCGGAACCAAGCCCTATGAAGCCCATTATCAATTTATTGACCGAATGGATCTTCTTCAGGAGCCCCGCTTTATTGATGGGCCCACCCGTTGGAAAAATCGGCAGGAGCTTTACGAAATTTTCCGCGATACCATCCTGACTAAAACCTCAGATGAATGGTTGGAAATCGGAAAATCTTTGGATCTTCCCCTTGTGCGGATGAACCATTTCAAAGATGTATCTTCCGATCCGCAGGCTTGGGCTAATGGCTTTTTGGAGCATGTTACCTTCCCCAACGGCCATGTTGATGTAATGCCCTCCAGCCCCATTGAGATGGCCTCTGCGAATCCCGCTCCCACCAAGCCTGCAGGCCCTGTCGGCACCGATACTGCCGAGGTCCTTCGCTCCTTGGGTTATTCCGAGGAGCAGGTCAGCGCGATGATCGATGCAGGGGCAGCTGTGGGCGCCAAGAAATAAGTTTTTTATTAAATAATACATAAAAGGAGAGAAAGACAATGCGTGAAGTAGTATTTGTAGATGGTATGCGTACCCCCTTCGGTAAGATGGGCGGCACCATCAAAGGTTTTGCTTCTGCCGACCTTGCAGCAATGACGGTAAAGGCTCTGGTAGAAAAGACCGCTATTCTGGAGAAGGGTGGCAAGGTAGATTCCGTTATCTGCGGTTCTGCTGCATCCTGCTCTAAGACTTGGAGCCCTGCTCGTTATATCACCATGGCAGCAGGCCTGCCCTTTGAAACCTCTGCTTCTTTTGTAGAGATGCAGTGCGGTTCTGCTATCGACTCCATCAACCATGCCGCATGGAAGATCCTTGCAGGCGCTGCTGACGTTGTTATCGCAGGCGGTATGGAATCCCATAGTAACACTGTAGTTAAATTTTCCACCACCGTTGAGCCCTATAGAGGCATGGGTCCCCGCCAGATCATTCCTATCATCCATGATGATCCCGCTCAGAGAATCTCCATGATCGAGATCGCTGATGTAATGGCTGAAAAATGGGGCATTACCCGTGAGCAGTGCGATGAGTTTGCTTGCCGCAGCCAGCAGCGTGCTGCC
>JAZMZQ010000029.1:0-6862 GCA_045586045.1 Eubacteriales bacterium | reverse complement strand
CTTCCTTCAAGGAGATGCAAGTGATCCCCAAAGGCTCTAAAATCTTCTTAAATTCCACCACCTTATGAGGGTTATTGGTGGCGATTACAAACTTTTTATTCATTTTTCCAGCACCTTCTTTTGGGCTTTGAAAATCTTTTTGCAGCCGCGCTTGGCCAAAGAGAGCAATGCATCCAGCTGCTTTTTATCAAACTCTTCTCCCTCGGCGGTACCTTGGATCTCAATGAACCCGCCCAAGGAAGACATAATTACATTCATATCGGTATCGGCTTTGCTATCTTCTTGATAGCAAAGATCGGCGCAAGGCTCCTCATTCACAACGCCTACAGAGATGGCAGCCACCTGCTTTTTGATGGGATTTTCTTCCAGCAAGCCTTGCTCCATCAATCGGTTGATCGCAAGCGCAAGGGCCAAAAATCCGCCGCTGATGGAGGCACAGCGTGTGCCGCCATCAGCCTGAATGACATCGCAATCGATAATAATACTCCGCTCACCCAGCTTGGTAAGATCCACAGCGCCGCGCAGTGCACGCCCGATCAGCCGCTGAATCTCCGTGCTGCGGGGGGCCTGCTTTAATTTGCTGATATCCCGCTTATTACGGGTGCCGGTGGCGCGGGGAAGCATCGAATATTCGGCGGTAACCCAGCCTTTTCCCGTCCCCAAAAGATAGGGGGGGACACTCTCTTCAACCGTTGCATTGCATATTACTTTGGTATTGCCTTGGCAATAAAGGACGCTCCCCTCTGCATGCATGGTATAATCTTTAATAATTTCAATTTTTCTGATTTCTTGATATTCTCTTCCGTCTACTCTCATTATTCATCCTCAAAACAATGCTTTTGCAAAATCCATACCATCAAAGGGCTGCAGATCATCCATCTGCTCCCCTACCCCTACAAAGCGGATGGGAAGCCCCAACTCGCATTTTAAGGGAATCGCCATCCCGCCCTTGGCAGTACCGTCCAGCTTGGTCAATACTACACCGCTTAAGGGAGTTACCTTCTTAAATTCATTGGCCTGATTCATGGCATTTTGGCCGGTTGTGGCATCCAAAACCAGCAGGACCTCTTTATCCGCATCGGGAAGTTGGGTAGAAATGACCTTTTCGATCTTGGATAGTTCGTTCATCAGGTTGACTTTATTATGAAGCCTGCCCGCTGTATCCAAAATAATCAGATCACAGCCTCTTGCCTTGGCGGCAGCAATGGTATCAAAGACCACTGCAGCAGGATCAGCGCCTTGCTGACTCTTGATGATGTCCACCCCGACTCGCTCGGCCCAGGTAGTAAGCTGCTCGGCAGCGGCGGCGCGGAAGGTATCGGCAGCGCCGAAAATAATCTTTTTTCCTTGATCTTTATAGATTTTGGCAAGCTTTGCGGCAGTCGTCGTCTTTCCTACACCGTTGACCCCGATCATCAGAATAACGGCCGGATTACTCTCCAGCCTGATCGGCTCCACATCCTCCCCCATCATGCCGCCGATGATCTCCATCAGCCTGCCTTTGATTTGAGAAGGATCGGTAAGACGGCCTTGCTTCACTTCTTTACGCAGCCGCTCGATGATCTCCAGCGTGGTATTCACGCCGATATCTGCCATAATCAGCGCCTCTTCCAATTCCTCAAACAATTCTTCATCAATCTTGCCGAAGGCAGCCAATACAGAATCCACCTTATCGGCAATATTTTTGGAGGTTTTGGCAAGGCCCTGCTTCAGTTTTTCAAAAAAGCCCATGAAAAATGCTCCTAAATTCTTTTATTACTTTTCAATTCCGACCTGCTCTGCAATCTCATTGACATTGATGGTCAGCAGCTTGGAAATCCCCTGCTCCGGCATGGTAACACCATAGAGGACATCTGCCTCTTCCATGGTACCGCGGCGGTGGGTAATGCAGACAAACTGCGTCTTATCGCTATAATGGCGCATATAATTGGCAAAGCGGGTAACATTGACATCATCCAATGCCGCCTCGATCTCATCCACTACGCAGAAGGGAGTGGGCCGCACCTTCAGAATTGCAAAATACAAGCAGATAGCGGTAAATGCCCGCTCGCCGCCCGAAAGAGATACCAGATTCTTAATAATCTTTCCGGGAGGCGCTGCCTTAACATCGATATCGCAATTGAGGACATCCTCAGGATCGCTCAACACCAATTTTGCAGTACCGCCTCCGAAAAGCTCCGAGAAGATCTGCTGGAATTCTTGATTCAGCTGAGCAAATTTTTCGCTGAAAATATCTTTCATCTGGCTTAGCAGCTCGCGGATGATCTTTTCCAGCTCAATCTTGGAGGAGGTAAGATCCTGCACCTGCCCGTCCATAAAGTCATACCGCTCTTTGACGGTATTATACTCTTCAATGGACTCAATATTTACAGCCCCCAGATTCTTGATGCTTGCCTTCAAGGATTGAACGCGGCGCTTGGCCTCGGCATAATCCTCCGGCGGGACAACAATCTTCTTGGCATCGGTAACCGTCAGCTCATAGACATCCAGAAGCTGAGCAATAATCCGATCCGATTGATCGGTAATCCCTGCAAGGCGGTGATCCAAGCGCGCTACCTCTTCGATCAGCTTGCCCTTGGCTTCATTCTTGCCCTTAAGCTCGGCTCGATATTGAGTCTGCTTCTGATCCTGCTCTTGACGGCGCTGCACCAAAGCAGTAATCTGCTCTTTTCCTTCCTCATGCTGGCGTCTTAAAGCGGCAGCCTGCTCCTCCATGGAAGCGGCATCTTCCTTTGCCTTTTGGCTGCGCGCCATGGATTCTTCGATATGAAGTGCCTTCTCCGCCTCTTCTTTATCAATCAATAGCAGCTGATTTTCCAACTGACCGATCAAGGAATTGATCCCCTCGATTTCCTTAAACAAGGAAACCTTATCCATTTCATGAGCGGACGTCTTGCTCTTGAGCGCTTCCATCCGCGCCTGATCATCGGCACCCAAGCCCTGCAAGGAGGTCAGCTGATCTTGCAGCTCTTCAGCAACCTTAGCAAGGGCCTGCTGACGGGCTTTATTTTCTTCCAGCCGCTGACCGGCATCACCGGAAGCGGTATGAAGAGTCTCCATCTCGCGATTAAAACCTTCCAAAATAGCAAGATAGGATTCCTTGACCACTGCTTTATTCTCATAAAGACCTGCCAGACGAAGCCGATCTTCGGTAAGCTGATGGATGGCATCCTCGGTCCCTTGCAGGCGAGCATCAAGAGTTGCCTTTTCACTTTCGGCTTTTTCCAGCTTGCTATGTAACTCTTGATATTTCCTCTCTTCTGCTTCAAGCTCTTTGGCCAGCTGCTCCAGCTCCAAACCGCGGGAAAGAAGCCCTGCACTCTTGGCAGCGCTACCGCCCGTCATGGAGCCGCCTGCATTGATGACCTGACCATCCAAAGTAACGATCTTATATTTATTATTGCAAGCCTTTGCAAGAGACAGCGCATGATCAATAGTATCGCAGACTAAGGTTCTGCCTAAAAGGAAGGCAATCGCCTTCTCATTGGCCTTATCGGTCTTAACCAAAGTATCTGCCACACCCAAAAAGCCGATCTGCTTGCTGAAATCCTCCTTCACATCCTTAGGGGTAATATCCGCAAGGGGCAAGAAGGTGGCACGGCCTGCGCCTCGGTTCTTCAAAAGAAGCATGGCATTTTTGGCCGCCTTGCTATCTTGGGTTACAATATTTTGAATAGCAGTACCCAACGCGGTCTCTACCGCAATCAGATATTCCTTTTCTACCTTAATCAGCTTTGATACAGGGCCGATAATCCCCTGCAGAACGCCTCTTTGGCTCTGCTCAATCACCAGCTTGACCGCACCGCCAAAGCCTTCCAGATGCTTTTCCATCTCCGCGAGAATATTCTCTCTTTGGATCAACGCATCTCTGCGTGCAGCAGATTTCTGCTCTGCTTCCAAGGCTTCATTATAATTGCGATCCTTGATTTCCAGCATCTTCTTAAGGCCGGCAGCCGCATTATTCTCGCTTTCGATCTCTTCGCTCATCTTCAGCTGCTCTTGATCGATCGCCTCAAGCTCTTCTTCTACTTCCGCAATCTTGGCTTTTTGATCAGCCATCGCTTCCTCCAATTCGGCTTTGCGATGGTCATAGCCCTCCATAGAGGAAGAAAGAGAAATTCCATCCATCTGCGCAGCATTGCGCTCGGCAGCATTTTGCTGCAGGCGCGCCTGCAGCTCCTCCACCTGCTTCCGTTGATCTTCGCTTTTGGCAATGATCGATTCCGTCTCTTTGAAAAGGGCTGTGATCTGCTCCTCGATGGATTGGATCTTTGCTTGCTTTTCTTCAATTTCGGCATGATGGCCTCTGATCCGATCGTTCAGCTCGGTCTTGCGGGTATTGACAGAAGAAAGCTCCTGCTCCAAGCGAGCAACCGTCTCCTGCTCAAAAGCCGCCTGACTCTCCAGCACCGCCCTTTGAGAATTCAACTCGCCGATCTGCTCATCCCAGCCGCTCTGTTGCAAACGGATCTGCTCGATTTCGGTATTGATATCCACATTACGCTGGAAGAGATCGTTGATCTCCTGCTCCATATTTTCCACTTCGATGGTAAGATCATCCAGCTGCCCTTTGGCAATGGCGTGGCTTTCCTCGATCTTGGAAGCATTGATCTTGATCTGATCCAGTTCCTGCAGCCAAATGGCAATCTCCAGGCTCTTGCGCTCCTCATACATGGCAAGATATTTCTTGGCCTTATCGGCTTGCCGCTCCAGATTGGGCAGACGCTCTCTCAGCTCTCCTACAATATCATTGAGCCGCACCAGATTCTCCTCAGTGGAATTCAGCTTACGCTCCGCTTCATTTTTGCGATAGCGGAATTTAGAGATTCCCGCCACCTCCTCCAGCATAGAGCGCCGCTCTTCACTTTTTCCGAGCAAGATCTGATCGATGGTGCCCTGACCGATAATGGAATAGCCATCCCGCCCGATACCGGTATCCATAAACATTTCATGAATATCCCGAAGACGGGCAGGTGATTTATTGATAAAATATTCACTTTCGCCGCTACGATAATACCGACGCGTAATCATTACCTCATTATAATCCACATTGAGGGCATGGTCGCTATTATCAATGGTCAGGCTGACCTCGGCAAAGCCCTGAGGCTTCCGCTTGGCTGTACCGGAAAAGATCACATCCTCCATTTTGGTGCTTCGAAGGCTCTTATTGGATTGCTCACCCAATACCCAGCGAATCGCATCGGAAACATTACTCTTTCCCGAGCCGTTGGGGCCAACAATCGCTGTAATCCCATGATCAAATCCGATATTGATCTTATCGGGGAAGGACTTAAAGCCCTGTATGTCTAAACACTTTAACCGCAAACGAACACTTCCTTCACAAATGTTAAATTATATTATAACAAAAATACTATTAAATAGCAACTTATTTTTCCAAATAAGCAAGCAGCAGAGCGATGGTCGCCTCCACATCCTTACGATCTGCCATTTCAATGGCGGAATGGCAATAGCGGATGGGGATGCTGAGCCCTCCTACCTGCACGCCTTTACCAAGCAGCTGGACACTGCCGATATCAGTGCCGCCGGAGGATAGCACATCCCGCTGAACGGGAATTCCCTTTCGGGCCGCAAGATTCTCCAGATCCTCTACCACTTCCCTACTGCAGATCGCAGAGCGATCCCGCATTTTAATGGCACAGCCTTTTCCCAAGGATGCAGAGGTATCGGCCCCTTCCGGATGATCGCCGCTTAAGGTAACATCCACTGCAAGGGCAACCTCCGGCGCAATTTCAAAGCCGCTGACCCTTGCGCCGCGCAGCCCCACCTCTTCCTGCACCGTAAAGACCGCATAAAATTCACAACTGCAGTTCTTAAGCCGCTTCAAAGCTTCTATCAAGCAAAAGCAGCCGATCCGATTATCCAGCGCACCGGAGACGATTTTTTCTCCGGTCTCAAAGGTCTCGCTTACAAAGGAGGCCGTCATTCCGATCTCGATCCGAGAAAGCGCTTCCCGCTGATCCTTAGCGCCGATATCGATATAGCAATCGCTCATTTTATTCTCTTTACCCGCAACAAACACGCCCATAACACCGTTTTCAAAGAGAACGGGGCGGCCGGCCGTCTTTTGCGGGTGAACGCCTCCTACCGCAGAGACGCGAATAAAGCCCTTATCGTCTACAAAGGTGGCCACAAGCCCAATCTCATCCATATGGGCCATCACCATAACCTTCGGCCCTTCCCCGCGGCGGACCGCAATCAGATTCCCCAAAGCATCTTCATAGACCTTATCGGCATAGGGCAGAATCTGCTCCTTGATATAAGATGCGACAACCCGCTCATTACCGGAAACACCTTTTTTGCTTACCAATTCTTTTAATTGATTAATCATTTTTTGCCACCTTACAATAAATTTTTCAATAAAGCATAAGCCAATTCTTCGCAATGGGCAATATCCTTAAGATTTGCAACACTGACGGGAGAATGAATATAGCGGCACGGCACCGAAAGAGCAATCACACGGCAGCCGCCGAGCGCACGCTGCACGGTCCCGCTTTCGTTGCCGCCTGCCACCGCTTCTTTTGCCTGAACGGGAATATTTTCTTCCTTCGCGGTTTTCATAACCAAGCGATAAAGCTCCCGATCGTAAATCGCGCTATTATCCATAAAAGAGACCACCGGCCCGTGCCCCAAGCGGCATACCGCCGACTGATCGGTTTCGGTATGAATATCGCCTGCGGTGGTGCCTTCAATAATCAGCGCATATTGGGGCTGCACCGCAAAAGCGGCAGTCCGTGCGCCGAGGCATCCGATCTCTTCCATGACAGAAAAGACAAAATAAGTGTCGAAAGGAAGGGGCTTTTTCATGAGATTCAGCAGAATATAGCATCCTGCTCGATCATCA
>JAZMZQ010000028.1:0-2659 GCA_045586045.1 Eubacteriales bacterium | reverse complement strand
AGTGAAAAATATGCTGATATTTTGTGTCTTTCTTACAGACAAGTCATTGCTGCACATAAATTAGTAGAAAAAGACGGAAAACTATTGTTCTTCTCAAAGGAATGTTTTTCGGATGGATGTATCGGAACTGTTGATGTTACCTATCCTTCTATTCCCCTCTTCTTGATCTATCAGCCTGATCTGGTGGAAGGAATGCTCAATCCCATCTTTATGCTGATTGAAAAAGGGCTTTGGGAATTTGATTTTGCGCCCCACGATGCAGGGCAATATCCTTTGGCCAACCGGCAGGTATACGGCTACAGCAACAAGTATTTCTTCAACGGAATCACCGCTTTTGAAAAGCAGATGCCGGTAGAAGAGTGCGGAAATATGATCCTTTGCGTAGCAGGGCTTTGCTATGCAAGAGGTGATTTTTCCTATTTCAAAAAGCATGAGAAGATCTTAAAGCAATGGGCTGATTATCTCCTTGAAGCCGGATACGATCCCGAAAACCAGCTTTGCACTGATGATTTTGCAGGCCATCTTGCTCATAACTGCAATCTTTCTGTAAAGGCTGCTATGGGGATTGCCGCCTATGCTAAAATGCTGAAGGATACCGGCAACGAAAAGGATGCCGCCCTCTATCATGAAAAGGCCGCCGAATTTGCATCCCTTTGGGAAAAAGGCGCAAAGACCGGCGATCATACCCGCCTGGCATTTGATCAAGAGGACAGCTGGAGCATTAAATACAATATGGTATGGGATAACCTTTTGGATCTACATATCTACAGCGAGCAGACCAAGAAGGACGAGCTTGCCTATTATAAAAAGATGATCCATCCCTATGGCTTGCCTTTGGATAATCGCGCTGATTATACCAAGAGCGACTGGCAGCTTTGGAGCGTTATGCTGGATGAAACAGATGAAGAGTATTTCAATTTGATTGTTGATCGGATGTGGGATTTCCTCAACGAGACGGTTGATCGCATCCCCTTCACCGATTGGTATTTTACTTCTAAAGCCATCCATCGCGGATTCCAAAACAGAACCGTTCAGGGCGGTCTCTTTATTAAACTCTTAAAATTCTGAGCCAACTAATAAAAAAGCTTTGAAAAACCATTGGTTTTTCAAAGCTTTTTATATTTAGTTTATTCCAATTGATCGGATAAATCTCATAAAGGCCTCTCTGCCTTCTTTATTGCATTTATATACGCCCGCATCTTCCAATACACGGCTGAAGACCAAGCCCACCTCACCCTGCAGAATAGACATGACATTTTTTTCATTCAATTCGGGATGGTTCATCTTAAGCTTTTCGATCCACTCGGTATGCTTTTCGGTATTGGGATGGGTGGCAGGTGAAACGCCCTTGATGAACTGATCGGCGAGCAGCTCCAATTCACCCTTAAGCCGCGCGGGAAGGACCGCAAGACCCATTACTTCGATCAGCCCGATATTTTCCTTTTTGATATGGTGAAGCTCTGCATGGGGATGATATACACCCAAGGAATGCTCCTCAGTGGTAATATTATTTCGAAGAACCAAATCCAGCTCAAATTCCCCGTCTCTCATACGGGCAATGGGCGTAATCGTATTATGAGGCTCGCCATCCGTCTGCGCAAAGATGAAGGCCTGCTCATCGGTATAGGCGCGCCATGCGGCCAAAATTTCCTCTGCCAAAGCGCAAAGTTTTTGGCGATCGGCACATTGCAAACGAAGGACAGAAAGGGGCCAACGCACAATCCCCGCCTTAACCTCAGGGTAGCGATTAAAGGTGAAATTCTTTTCAAAAGGCGCGCGCTCCATGGGGAAGGTATAATGGCCGCCCTGAAAATGATCATGGCTCAAAATAGAGCCGCCCACAATGGGAAGATCCGCATTGGAGCCTACGGTATAATGAGGGAAGATCTCCAGAAAATCAAAAAATTTGCGGAAAGTGGCAGCATTGATCTTCATAGGAGTATGCGCATTATTCAAAAGAATGCAATGCTCATTATAATAGACATAAGGGGAATACTGCATGCTCCACTCTTCCCCATTCAAGGTAAGAGGAAGAATACGGTGATTTTGCCGCGGAGCGGCGGTCAGAGAGCCGGCATACCCTTCATTTTCCTTGCATAGAGCACACTTGGGGTAAACTGCCGGCGGCGCATTCTTTGCTGCAGCAATGGCCTTAGGATCCTTTTCGGGCTTGGAAAGGTTGACTGTAATATCCAGTTCACCGTAAGGGGTAGCCGTCTTCCATTTCAGATCCTTCTCAATTCGATAGCGGCGAATATAATCGGTATTGCATGAAAAATCATAAAAATAGTCGGTCGCTTTTTCGGGAGATTCCTGATACAAAGCATTGAATCGATCGATCACAACAGAAGGAGCCGGCGTAAGAATTCCCATTATGCGGGTATCCAAGAGATCCCGATATGTAATGGTATTTTCCTTCAAAAGACCGCGCTCTGCCGCATCATCCAGCAAAGCCTTCAAAATTTCCTCCAAAGAGGCATTTACGGGCGTAACGGATGCAGGATCATATCCTTCCATCTGCAATAGATCCAAAAGCTGATTGCGGGTATAAATCACATCTCTCGGATCCAAAAGCTTCTTTTCTTTTCCATATTGCAATAAGGCTTCAAGATATTCTTTCATTTGGTTTCCTTTCATATACTTATTTTTCCAATTCATT
>JAZMZQ010000027.1:0-8758 GCA_045586045.1 Eubacteriales bacterium | reverse complement strand
ATAGTTCTTCTCCAGAATCTCCATCTCATGACGAAGCTTCAGCACTTCCTTCTTGGGAAGCAGATCGAAGGTACCGTCCTCAGCCATCTTCTCCAGCTGATTCAAGCGGTTGATGGACTTACGGATGGTATTGAAGTTGGTGAGCATACCGCCGGGCCAACGAACGGATACATGATACTGACCCACTCTCTTAGCTTCCTCGCGGATCGACTCCTGAGCCTGCTTCTTGGTACCTACAAAAAGCACCTCGCCGCCCTCGGCTGCAACATCACGCATGAAGTTGTATGCCTCTTCAACCTTCTTAACGGTCTTCTGCAGATCAATGATATAAATACCATTTCTCTCGGTGAAGATGTACTCTGCCATTTTGGGGTTCCATCTTCTGGTCTGATGGCCGAAATGTACACCGGCCTCCAACAGCTGTTTCATAGAAATAACGGACATGTTTATTTCCTCCTTTTTGTTTTTTACCGCCACAGCTCTCTGCTGCAAACCCCACCGAAATTTCTTTCGAAACAAGGGGCAAAGAGCTGTGTGAGTATTTTTACAGCCTTAAAAGTATATCATATAAAAATATAGATTGCAAGAGAAATTTTGCTGTTTTTTCAATTATTTTATATTCCGAGCATAACACGCGTAATGGCGAAATAAATCAGCAGCGAAATGGCATCCACAATCGTTGTAATAAACGGGCTTGCCATCACTGCAGGATCAAGGCCGATTTTCTTAGCGCCCATCGGCAATGTGCAACCGACAAATTTTGCCACCACAACGGTAAAGCATAGGGTGAGGCAGACCGCCGCCGCCATGATAACGGAAATCGGCGAGCCGAAAACAAGCCGATCAATCAATAAAATTTTGATAAAATTCGCAAGGCTCAAAAAGATTCCGCAAAGCAACGAAACCCGCAATTCCTTCCAAACAACCTTAAATATATCGCCAAAGCGCAATTCCTGCAACGATAGAGCACGGATCACGGTAACCGAAGCCTGCGAGCCGGAATTGCCCGCCGTATCCATCAGCATGGGAATAAAGGCAATCAGCGCCGCTTGCGCTGCAAGTGCCGCCTCAAATCCGGCAATAATTTGGCCGGTAACGGTGGCAGAGATCATTAAGATCAAAAGCCACGGGATGCGATTCTTAAAGGTGGCGAACACACCGGTCTTCAGATAGGGTTTATCGCCCGGCAAAATGGCCGCCATCTTTTCGATATCCTCGGTGGTCTCCTCCTGCAATACATCCATCGCATCGTCTACCGTAACGATCCCGACCAAACGCCCTTCTCCATCGGTAATGGGAAAAGCAAGAAAATCATATTTATCAAATGCACGAGCCACCATTTCCCGATCATCAAGGGTCTTGAAGCTGACCACATCCCGCTCCATCAGCGATTCAATTTTATCATCCAGCTCCGCCATCAGAAGATCCTTAACGGTTATGACCCCTTCCAAGCGGCGGGATTTGGTAACCACATAGCAAGTATAGACCGTCTCTTTATCCAACCCGATTTTGCGGATTCGATCAAAAGCCTCGGCAACCGTCATGGTGCGGCGTAATGCAATATATTCGGGCGTCATGATGCTTCCCGCGCTGTCTTTGGGATAGCGCAATAGGGCATTGATTTGCTCCCGCATCTGAGGATCTGTATTCTTCAAGATCCGCTTAACCACAATCGCAGGCAATTCCTCGATCAAATCGGCGGCATCATCCAGATAAAGATCGTCCACTACCGCTCTCAATTCTCGATCGGTCAACGCCCCGATCAGCAACTCCTGCTCATCGGTCTCCATCTCCACAAAGACCTTGGCCGCACTTTCCTTGCCCAACATCCGAAAGGCCAGCACCAACGAACGATCATCCAGCCTTCCCAGCGCCCAAGCAAGATCGGCCGCCTCATAATGCTCTGAGAGATTTCGAAAAGGAGTGAATTTTCCTTCATCCGCCATCTTCTTTAATTCGATCAAAATATGATCGGGAGATTCAAACATTTCCACTCCTCCTTTCGAAACAAACTTCTTTAATCATTATAAAATATTTTTTAGTTGTTGTAAAGTTAAAAATTATATGGTATAATTTTATATAATTTTCAAAATAAAGGAGATTTTTACGGTCTATGGATGCAAGACAAATCCCCGAGCTTTTCGGCAGTATGGTATTTAATGATAAGGCCATGCAAAAATATCTGCCCGAAGAGGCTTATACCGCACTGAAGAAGACCATTGAAAACGGAAAGAGCTTAGATAAGAGCATTGCAGGCACCGTTGCCGCCGCCATGCGCGACTGGGCATTGGAGAAGGGCGCCACACATTTCACCCATTGGTTCCAGCCCATGACCGGTATCACCGCCGAGAAGCACGATAGCTTCATCACTCCCGATAAATGCGGCGGGGTATTGATGGAATTCTCCGGCAAGGAGCTGATCAAGGGCGAGCCCGACGCTTCCTCTTTCCCCAACGGGGGCCTGCGCGCCACCTTTGAGGCAAGAGGCTATACTGCGTGGGATCCGACCTCCTATGCCTTCATTAAAGATTCTACCCTTTGCATCCCCACCGTATTCTATTCCTACGGCGGAGAAGCATTGGATAAAAAGACCCCTCTGCTTCGCTCTGATGAAGCAGTAAACCGCCAGGCAATGAGAATCCTCAAGCTTTTCGGCAACGAAGAGGTTACCAAGACGGTTACCACCGTCGGCCCTGAGCAGGAATATTTCCTTGTGGATGAGAAGGTTTATCGCGCAAGAAAGGATTTGATCCTTTGCGGGCGCACCCTTTTCGGCTCCCGCCCTCCGAAAGGGCAGGAGATGGACGACCATTATTTCGGCACCATCAAGCCGAGAGTTCTGGCCTTTATGAAGGAATTGGATGAAGAGCTTTGGAAGCTTGGAATCTACGCAAAGACTGAGCATAATGAAGCGGCTCCCGCTCAGCATGAGCTGGCCCCCGTCTATTCCAAGACCAATATTGCCACCGATCACAATCAGCTGACCATGGAGCTGATGAAAAAGATTGCGGCCAAGCACGGCATGGCCTGCCTGCTTCACGAGAAGCCCTTTGCAGGCGTCAACGGAAGCGGAAAGCATAATAACTGGTCCATCTCCACCAATACCGGCATCAATCTTTTAGAGCCCGGAGATTCCCCCAGAGAGAATACCCAATTTTTGCTCTTCTTAGCCGCTGTCATCAAAGCGGTAGACGAGCATCAGGATCTGCTGCGCTTCTCCATTGCCTCAGCAGGCAATGATCATCGCTTGGGCTCCAGTGAAGCGCCTCCCGCCATTGTATCTATGTTTTTGGGGGATGAGCTGAATGCTATTTTGGATTCCATCGAAAGCGGGACGGTCTATGCTCCGGAAAATGCGGTTGAGATGAAGGGCGGTGTCCATACCCTGCCCCGCTTCTCCAGAGACGCCACCGACCGCAACCGTACCTCCCCCTTCGCCTTTACCAACAATAAATTCGAATTCCGCATGTTGGGCTCCTCTGCTTCCATCGCCGAGGCCAATATTGTCCTCAATACCATTATTGCCGATACTTTGATGGACTTTGCAGATCAGCTGGAGAAAGCCACCGACCTTAATGCCGCGCTGCAGCAGTTGATTCAAAATACCATCAAGGCCCATAAGCGAATCATCTTCAACGGCAACAATTATTCCGATGAATGGGTAAAAGAAGCCGAAAAGCGGGGCTTGCTCAATCTTCATTCTACAATGGATGTGCTGCCCTACTTTGTTCATCAGAAAAATATCGATCTCTTTACCCGCCACGGAGTATTTACCGAAGGGGAAATGTATTCCCGCTATGAGATCATGGTGGATAATTATTGCAAAACCCTCAACATTGAGGCGCGCACCCTCAATTCTATGATCAAGCGAGAGATCCTGCCCGCCGCAAGCCGCGAACAAGCCCGCTTAGCTGCAACGCTTCTTACCAAGAAGAAGACTCTTGGCAAGCAATTCTGCAAAGCGGAAGAAGCGCTGCTCAAAGAGCTTGCTGCATTGGCAGATGAGCTTTATCTCACCTGCACCGAATTTGAAAAAAAGAGAAAATATGCCAAGACCATTAAGGATTTCTATGAACGCGGCCTATACTATCGAAAAGAAATCTATACCGATCTGGAGGCCTTAAGAGGCATTATCGATAAGATGGAGATTATTATTCCGGCTGATGCTTGGCCCTTCCCCACCTACTACGATCTTTTATTCAGTATTCAATAAAAATAAAAAGGTGGGCAGACGCCCACCTTTTTAATTAAGGAGAAGATAAAATGAAGCTTTCCAACGAGAAAATATTATCCATTGCCTTCGGCGCAGTAAGAGTCGAAAAAGAGGAGCAAGGCCTCCGCTTTTATAAATGCACCCAGAAGCAGATTGATGTCTGGTCCAAGGAACGCGAGGATCTTGGCGAACGGGCTGCCGGCTGCACCGGTGTGCGGCTGGATTTCCATACCGATGCCGAATGGATCCGATTCAAGGCACCGAGCGGAAAATTCGAGCTTTTGGTGGATGATCTGGCTGTTGCGCAATTTAACGCAGGGGAAGAAACAGAATTTTATGCCGATCTTGGGAAGGGAGAAAAAAGAGTATTGCTGCTCTTCCCCAGTCATGATGTGGCAGAACTTTTAGAATGGGTAGAGCTCCCCGACGGCGCAACCCTCATCCCCCATCAATATGATCGCAAGATCCTCTTTATCGGCGATTCCATTACCCAAGGCTGGAATTCAGGGTTCGATAGCGCCTCCTATGCCTGGCGGGTAACCCGCAAGCTCAATGCCGATTCAGTGATCAACGGCATCGGCGGCGCTTATTATCTGAAAGATTCCTTTGATACCATTGATTTCGATCCCGAGACGATCGTTGTGGCATACGGCACCAACGATTACGGCCATTTTGCAAGCCAAGAGGAGCTGCGCCGAGAGTGCGCCGGATTTTTGGATCAGATTAAGGAAGCATATGGAGAAAAAGAGGTTTACTGCATCCTGCCCATCTGGCGCTTTGATTTAGAAAAGGTAAGAAAGATGGGCAACTTTGATGATTGCCGCCGCGTCATTCAAGAAGAGATCGAAAAAAGAGGCTTCCATATCATCGATGGATATAAATTAGTGCCTCATCTTGAATTCTTCTATGCCGATGTTGTCCATCCCAATGCCATCGGCTTTGCGGAATATGCCAAGAAGCTCATTGAAATCCTGGAGAAATAAGATCTGATTAAACCAAGCCGAAATTTCAATATAATAATATAGGAAAGGAGGAGAGGGATGGAAAAGCTTTGGATCCTATATGTATTAATCTTCGGCCTTTTGAAAGGCAGCCGCGAAGGAATGAAAAAAGCGGCCTTAAAAAAAAGCAGCTCTACCGTCATCCTCTTTTTCTATACGCTGATCGGCCTGATTCTAGCGCTCCCCTTCTCGGGGGATGCCTTTCTTCTTTCTCCTTTGCAGATCTTTTATGTCTTTCTCAAAGCAGCAGTGGTCTGCACCGCTTGGCTGTTTGCCATGGCGGCTTTGAAAGAAATGTCGGTAAGCCTATATGGAATTATGGATCTCTCCCGCATGGTCTTTTCCACCCTCTTAGGAGTATTCGCTTTGGGAGAGCGGATGACCCCGCCCAAAGCCATCGGCATGGGGCTGGTCCTCTTAGGCTTGATTTTGGTGAATCTCAAAAAAGAAGGCAGCAAAAAGCCCCTGACCTTTCCCATTCTCTTGGCGGCGCTGATCAACTGCTTCTTAAACGCCGTATCCGGCACCATGGATAAGGTGCTGATGAAGGATATGACCTCAACGCAGCTTCAATTCTGGTTTATGTTTTTTATGACCTTGATTTATGGAGTGGTGCTTCTGATTCAAAGAGAAAAGCTTCACTGGCGCACCTTAAAAACCAACTATTGGATTCCTTTAATGAGCCTCTCTTTGGTATTGGGAGATCGCTTTCTTTTCGAAGCAAATGCCATGCCCCAAAGCGAGGTAACGGTGATGACGGTCATCAAGCAATCCTCGGTGGTGATCACGGTGCTTACAGGCTGGCTGATCTTTAAGGAGAAAAACATTCTTTATAAATTTTTCTGCACCGTCATTGTACTGAGCGGAATCTTTGTGGCAGTATTTATATAAAAAAGTGAGATGCAACGCATCTCACTTTTTTATTATCGGCAAAAATTCTCTACATAGTTATCAAGGGAGGCTTGAATGACCTTAATAGCGGCCTGGCGCCCTTGCACTTCACCTGCAACGGTTTCTTTATGCTCTAAAGATTTATAGACGGAGAAAAAATGGGTCATCTCATCAAAGATATGAGGAGGCAGATCGGTAATATCCTGATATTTATTATAGGTAGGATCAGTGAATGGAATCGCGATGATCTTCTCATCATTGCGGCCGCCATCCAGCATGCTGATATAGCCGATGGGATAGCAGCGCACAAGGGTCAGGGGCTCCAGCGATTCAGAGCAAAGCACCAAGACATCCAAAGGATCGCCATCATCTCCGAAAGAGCGAGGAATAAAACCGTAGTTGGCCGGATAGTGGGTAGAGGTATAGAGCACACGGTCCAGAATGATCAAACCTGTCTCCTTATCCAGCTCATATTTCTTTTTGCTCCCTTTGGAAATCTCCACTACTGCCACAAAATCCTCCGGATTAATCCGCTTAGGATCAATATCATGCCAAATATTCATTCTGATTACTCCTTTATAATCTTCTCTAATATATACTGCGCTATATGCTCATCATTAGAACAAATCACTTGATCCGCGGCCGCTTTGACCTCGTCCCAAGCATTGGCGACAGCCAAAGAAAGCCCCGCTGCAGAGAGCATTGATAAATCATTGGCGCTATCTCCGGCCGCGATAATCTGAGAAGGATCCATCTCTAAGATCTTTGCCAGCTTTAATATACCATTTCCCTTACCGGCGCGGGAAGAAATCACCTCAAACGTACCGGGCTCGGATGAAACCACCTGAACCCCTTCCAAAGCTTCCATTCTTTTGCGGCATTCCGCCATCTCTTCATCGCTATGGAAAAAGCCGGAGATCAGTTCAATCTCTTCCCTGCTGCGATAAAAATCTCTGAAATTTTTTATCAAACGATTCCGCTGCACCATAAGAGATCCATAATAAGGGCTGATGCGATAGTGCCGAAGGGTGGGCTGAGCCATCCGCTCTGCATCCACGAAGGAATATGCATCGCAATGAATCACCAAAAAGACCTGATATTCCTCGAAAATATCAAATACCTTGGCAGCCAACGCACGATCCATGCAAGCGGTATCTCTTTTTCCGGTTTTCTTATCAAAAACAACCGAACCATCGGAGCAAATATAATAGCGCAGCAAGGGATTTTCTCTTAATGCCTCGTCCAATTCATAAAACGCTCTGCCGGAAGCGGGGACTAAAAGAACGCCTCTCTCCTGCAGCGCTGAAATGGCCCGATCATTTTCAGGAGTGATCTCCATTTTACTATTCAAAAAGGTGCCATCCAAATCGGTGGCAATCATTTTATACATCTAAACGTTCTCCTTAATAGAAGGTGGCAACTTCTTGCTCGGGAGGAATCGCTCCCTCTACCTCAATCGCGGTCAGCACGGGGCCCTCTCTTCCATAGGCTTCATGATAGCCGATCTTGATTTTAGCGGTAACGGTAGCCCATTGGCCATTGCGCAAAGAAAAGGCATCCGGATAGCATACCGCAACGCCGGCAAACTGAATATCTTCGATACAGCAGGTCATCATCTGCCTGCCGAAGACAAAGAAACTGCCATCGCTCCGCTCATCCAAAATGACCCTGCCTTTCAAGCGCACCGTCTTTCCCTCATAATTGGGAAGCTCCTCCGAAAGATCACGATACCAAATGGCAAAATCCATATCTTCGATCTCAATTACAGGAGCATTCATATCAAACGGGAGGGGATCCTCAATGGTATCGGGAATGACCCTTCCCTCTTTGGTTTCATAGACAATATCGGCTCTGCGAGAGATTCCGCGGACAAGCTTATGATAAGGCATCACATCCGCTTGCTCCTCCATCCGATTAAAGATGACCATCTCGGCAGTCTGCAGCTTATCTACCACCAAATTTCGCATATTGGCATTATAGACAAGGATATCCTCGCCGTTCATAAAGCAGAATTCCTGCACCACCAGCCAGCCTTCGGGCAGGGCATCATTCAGCAGATTATTATCCCACATTCCGTTGTATTCCCAAAAGACCCGTTGCGCACGGCAGCCCTTCGCCAAGCGCTGAAGATGCTTTGCTTTGAGCTCCTCGGGAGAATCAATGGTCTGAATGGAGATTCGCTCGGCATGGGGCATCTTAGAAAGATCATATTCCTCCTCCCCTTCCTCGCAAACAAGGACAAGGGTAGGAGTTCCGTCATTATAATCCTTATTTTCCAGAGTTTCCTGAATAAAGCGGGTCTTGCCGCTATCCAGAAAGCCGGTAAAGAGATATACGGGAATTTGATCCATTATTCTTCCTCCAAGCCAAATAGCTTCATCAAGGCTTCCTCTTTAAGATCAGCCCCAATCACGCAAAGACGGCCGATCACCTGCGCGCTTCCTTTACGGATATTATGCTCGGCGGGGACATAATCGAAAAAGATCCATTCTCCGCTCTCCCCCGCAACCATTCCCTTGGCGCGAAGGATGGTGCCGAATTCATGGGTATCCAGCGCCGCCAAGATTTCTTCTAATTGCTGCGCAGTATATTTACGGGTCGTCTCCTTCCCCCAGCTCATAAATACCTCATCTGCATGGTGATGGTGATGATC
>JAZMZQ010000026.1:0-14561 GCA_045586045.1 Eubacteriales bacterium | reverse complement strand
TAATTTTCTTCTATTTCAAGCCATTTTATAAGTATAAAAATTTATAATTATACTTTGCCGCATGGTGTTAGGATTCCTTATTCTTTTTGAAATAACGTCTCATATAGAGCAGCAAGAAGACCCCCAAAAGCGGGAAGGCAGAGGCAGTGAGAATTCCCGATTTCATTCCAATCTGCTCGGTAGTAAGGGCAAGAGTTTCAGAAAGCCCCTTTGCCCAACCGCTGGCAGAGACCGCATCTACGATGATTCCCATCAGCTGCGGAGCCACCGATGCGCCGAAATCGCCTCCTGCCGCCATCAAAGCATAGGCGGCCACACCCACCCCTGCGATTTTTTCTTCCATCAAAATCAAGGTGCCCGGCCAAAGCATCGCAGTGAAAACACCATTTAATATACAAGCGATCATGGAAATTATTGCAACAGGGCAGAAAACTGCGATTAAATAGCAGCAAGCAGAGCCGATCATCCCCACAAGAAGCATTTTGGTAATATTCTTACCGTATTTTGCATACCAGGAGCGGGTAAGCCCCATTAAAACCGCAAAGACGGTAAGGCCTAAGAGATCACCCCAGAATTTAGAGATCTGCAGAGCCTTCTCGGTATAGCCCGAGATCCAGTTGGTCATGGTATTCTCGGCGGCGCTACCCAAAAAAATGCAGAGCACGCAAAGAATGAGGCCCACATTTTTCTTTCTGCCCTCACCGCCTGCAGGGCTATGGGCAAGATCCATCTCCGGCAGCGGAGAGGTGGAAAAAAGGATAGTGGAAATAATGGGAAGAAGCGCCCAAAACAGGGTTAAGTACATCCAATTTTCCCGACCGAATATTTTCAGGAAGAAGGTACTGACCACTACAACCAATACCACACCATAGGCATAAAGAGAATGAAGGATACTCATATCACGCTCCGGATTATCCGAAGGAAGAGCTGCAACGGTGGGGCTGAGCAACACCTCACCCAAGCCTGCGGCCACAGAAAAGATCACAGTACCCAACAGCAAGCCGCCATAGGCATATTGCGGAAAGAATGAAGGAATCCCCGCATAAATCAGAAGCCCCAAAGAGGTAAGCAGGGGCATGGTCCTCAACGCTTTATGGACATTGAAATATTTAGCAAAGAAGCTGAAGACCAAATCAATCCCAAGCTGCGTACAAAAATTCACCAGCACCAAAGTACCAAGCAGCGTATAGGAGATACCATATATATCATGGAAAGGCACAAACAGAATGGGGGGAAGGCTGAATACTGAAGCAGCCGCCACATAAGTATAATAGCAAGCAAATTTAGTTCGTTTATAATTCTTCATCGTAAGGATCCTTTTTACATGGAATAGCGGTATGCAATTCTGCAAGCGCGCTTATAGGCCTCGGTAAAATATTCCTCAAGGCTCATCTTTTGATAAAGATCATTATCATGACGATTGGGCTTGGAACTGATATTTAGCTCAAAATTCAAATATTCCAAAGGTTTGGATGCTTTCAAACGAGCGATATTCTCTTCCCAATCGGCGATCCCATCGTAGGGCAGAAGATGCAGATCATCATGCCAGAAGGTCTCGCCGCTAAAACGGCTGATTCCAAGATTATCATTCAGATGGGTTACCAAAAGCCGCTGCCCGAATTTTTTCAAAAGATCTTCCGAATGATTATAGCACATCTCATGGCCGCTATCCCAGCAAAAGCCCACATTCTCATAATCTTTGAAATGCTCCATCAAAGCAGCAAGGAATTCGCCCCCTTCGGTATTTTCAAAAGCAATATGAATTCCCCATTCTTTTGCTTGATCGACCAGCTTTCCATAATTCTCAAATCCAATCTCATTGGGCTGATCCTCATAGTCAAAGCCGATCCATGTATGCACCACCAAAGTAGGAATTTTCTCTTGCCGGCAAACCTTTAGAGAAGCCATCAGCCCATCCAAGGGATATTCCTCCTCCCCAAGAGGCCTCTGCCACATCCAATTCATCTTACTAAAAGGCGCATGAAGACTGATAATCTCAAGGCCGCACTCTCTTGCAGCAGCGATCACCTTTTCGATCTCTACATCCTTTTCCCATTCGGGGGAAACGCCGTCAAAACCGATCTTTTTGAGCACTCCTACCAATTGCTCGGTGGGCATATCATAATGATTTCCCACTGATATTCCGATCTTTTGCTTCCACATCTGCAATTTGCTCCTTTCTGTATTGAGCCGGTGTGCAGCCCACTTTTTGCTTGAATTGGCGGATAAAATGAGTCGTATTTTGATACCCTAAGCGCCAAGCAATTTCTTCGATCTTCTCCCCGCCAAAGGAGAGCATATTCTTTGCGGAATTAATCCGCGCATTAATCAGATCCGCCATCGGCGAGATTCCGTATACTTTTTTATAAATAGGATAGATGCGCGAGGGGCTCAAGGCGATTCGCTTTGCCATTTCCTCTATGGTCCAATCCGTCTCCAAAGAAGAGAACATCTCCCCCCGCAGATACCGCAAGGCCTTTTCTGTCTCCGCTGAAATTTCGGCCGCAGGCGGGCAAGAAACCGCTCGATCTAATTTAATAAAAAATTCTTGAGCCTTTAGTTCCAGCAGCTTTTCTTTAGAAGGGAGGTCGCCGTAGAATTCGCTTTCCAGCTCGCGAATCATCTGCGTCAGAAAAGCATGAGGGCGAGGGTAATAAACGGTATCCAATTGCAAGCCCCCCTCCCCTACCAAGGAAGGCAAGGTGCCCTTAAAATGCATCCAATCATGGACCAGAGGGCCTTCACTCCTAAAGCATTGAGGAGTGCCGATATCGAATAAGATCATCGCATGAGGTTCTGTCTTGATCACCTGATTCCCCAGCTGAAGCTCCACACTATTAAAAAAATGCAAAAAGGTATATTCCGCATATCCCTTTGGACGATTCAGAAAAAAACCGGCACGCTCCGGATAGGCATGGCGAAGCTGCGTAATTTCGAACATTTTATTCACCTCTTTTTTATGATACCACAAAAATAGGAAATGTCAATTTATATGGTAGTTTTTACCCTTTCTTTTTTGATCGTTTCAAAGTATCCTAAAATTAAAAGTGAGGAGGTATTCAAAATGATTTACAGAAAAGAGCACCCCAAGCCGCAATTTATGCGGGAAAACTGGCAAAATCTTAATGGAGAATGGCAGTTTGAATATGATTTCGGCGTAAGCGGAATGAGCCGCGGTCTTTATAAGAATGAGGCGGATTATTCCATGAAAATCAATGTACCCTTCTGCCCGGAGAGCAAGCTATCCGGAATAGAAAATGTAGATTTTCTCAATGCAGTATGGTATCGAAGAGAGCTTTTTATCTCCAAAGAGCAGCTGGAAGGGCGGGTTATTCTGCATTTCGGTGCTGTAGATTATGAAGCAACCCTCTTTATCAATGAGCAGCAGGTCGGCACCCACAAGGGCGGCTATATTTCCTTCTCTTTTGATATCACCGATTACTTGACAGAAGGGCTCAACACCCTCTGCCTTTTCGCCAAGGATGATAATCGAGATCCCCTCATCCCCTGCGGCAAGCAAAGCAGAAAATATGAATCTCACGGTTGCGATTATACCCGCACCACCGGTATCTGGCAGACGGTTTGGATGGAGTTTGTCCCCAAAAGCTACATTATAAAAGCAAAATACACCCCTGATTTAGAGGCTTGCGCCTTGGATATTGAAGCGCAGGTCAAGGGGGAAGGTACCTTAAAGGCAGAAGCCTTTTACGATGGCAAGCCGGTAGGCTCTGCTGAGATTAAGGCAAACGGTCTTGCGCGGCTTCATCTTCCCCTCTCCGAGCTGCACCTCTGGGAGCTTGGGAACGGGCGTCTTTATGATCTGGTCCTCACCTTCGAAGAAGATCGGGTTGAGAGCTATTTCGGAATGCGCTCTGTTCGGATGGACGGCTATAAATTCCTTTTGAACGGCAAGAGCGTTTTCCAACGGCTGATTCTGGATCAGGGCTTCTATCCCGACGGCATCTATACCGCCCCTTCCGATGAAGCATTGAAGAAAGATATTGAGTTATCGATGGATATGGGCTTCAACGGTGCGCGGCTTCATGAAAAGATTTTCGAGGAGCGGTTCCTCTATCATTGCGATAAAAAGGGCTATATGGTTTGGGGCGAATATCCCAACTGGGGCTTGGATCACTCTCTCCCCGCAAGCCTCTGCGCCTTCCTGCCCGAGTGGTTGGAGGAGCTGGAGCGGGATTATAACCACCCCGCCATCATTGGCTGGTGCCCCTTCAATGAGACATGGGATATTGAGGGCCATCCTCAATACGACGATGTCTTGAAAAATGCTTACCTTGTTACCAAAGCGATCGATCCCACCCGCCCCTGCATTGATACCAGCGGAAACTTCCATGTATTGACCGATATTTATGATGTCCACGATTATGAGCAGGACCCCGAAATCTTCAGAGGCTATTATGATTCCCTGCCCATCGACGGCACCTTTGAGGATACGGTCTGCACCATGCCCCGCCGCGTGGCACGCTATAAGAATCGGCAGAAATATACCCCCGGCCTGCCCGTCTTCATGAGTGAATACGGCGGAATCGCCTGGAGCACAGACGAAGCCGGTTGGGGCTACGGCAACGCACCCAAAACCGAAGAGGAATTCCTTGCCCGCTTGGAGAAGCTTACCGATGCCCTTTTGGAAAATCCCTGCATGATGGGCCTCTGCTATACCCAGCTGACCAATGTGGAGCAGGAGCAAAACGGCCTTTATACCTACGACCGCAAGCCTAAATTTGATCCCGCAATCATCCGCCGCATCTTCACCAAAAAAGCGGCCATCGAAGACTAATATTCAAAAAAAGAGTTGTAAAAAATCCTTTGATTTTTTACAACTCTTTTTGCTTTTATTTTCTTTTTGTCATCAATAGAGCAAGGGCGATCGCGGTAATGCCCGCCACCAATTTTCCCACAACAACCCCTGCGATCATAGAGGGCTCATAGCCTGCGGTAAAGGCCAGATGATCTCCGAATACAAAAGCGCCCGAAACCGCAAAGGCCATATTAACAACCTTTCCTCGCTCATCCATCCCTTTCACCATGTCAAAGGTAGCAATGGAATTAGCAAGGGTGGCGATGAGACCGGAAACGCTGATCTCATTGATCTTCATTTTTCTACCAACCCAAGCGATGGGATATTTCAATATTTTTTGCAATACTGCAATCAGCGGGAAAGCGCCCGCCAAAACAATGGCGATCTGGCCGACAACCGCAAAAGCCTCCTGCATCGAGCCAAGGCCGGGGATGATGCAAAAGCCGGTAATCAGCTCTACGCCCCCTGCAGCAAGGCCGATGGTGGCAACCGCAGTAATCAGCCGCCCGAACCACACAAACCCTTTGATCAGCCCGCTCTCCCACTTCCAAAGGCCCAAAGCAATCAATAAAGAAACCACCACAATCGGTAAGGTATTCTTCAAAACCATCAGCAGCTCATAGCCGGCGGTCAACCCTCCGAGCAGGATCCCGAAAGGAATGGTTACAACTCCGCAAAGAATCCCCTTTGCACCAAAGGTGCGATCCTCCCCTTTTAAGGTATTCATCGCAACGGGAATGGTAAAGGATACTGTCGCCCCCAGCATGGAGGCAGTAATCAGCCCCGAAAGACGGGCCGCCTCCGAATTCTTTGCAAGCTCCTCTGCCAAGGGTGCGCCGCCCATATCGCAAGCAAGCAATATTCCCGCAAATGCAGAAGGATCTGCGCCCAGCCACCCAAAGACAGGGGCCACCACCGGCGCAAGCACCTTCGCAATGACCGGAGCAAGGACAATGATTCCGATCATCGAGAGCGCAAGCTCGCCCATTGTTTTAATTCCGTTTTCAAAGGCCGCTCCCAATTTGAAGCGATTGCCGAAGATACGGTCCAATCCGCCCAAAATAGCGAATACCGCCATTATAATAATGATGATTTTATCAAAACTCATGTCGATTCCCCTTGCATTTTCTCTTTCAAAAGTTTATCATAAACCATAGAAAATGTAAACATTTACTTTTATTTTTATTTTTAGGGGGAGCATTCATGAACCGATATTTTTATGATATTTCATTTGCACCTGAGCAATTTGATTCTTTCGGCAATCTGCTTCCTTCCTCTGTTTTGGAAGCTTTTCAAAAGGTGGCGGGCGACCACGCAAATCTGCTTGGCGTGGGCTATGATGATTTGGCAAAACGAGGCCTTTTATGGATCATTCTTCAGACCCGCTATGAGATCCTGCGAACGCCGAAGCCTCAAGAGATCATCACAATCCATACATGGCCCCTGCCCGCCACCCGCCTTGGCTTTGAACGCAATTATCTGATTTGCGATAAAAAGGGAGAGGTGCTGATCAAAGGAAACTCTCTCTGGAGCATTATGGATGCTTCCACCAGAAAATTGGCGCAGGTGGGGAATCTATATCCCGAAATGGAGTATTGCCTTGAGAAAACCTTTGAAGAACGCGCCCGGCGCCTTCGGGATTTTGAAAAGGCGACCCCTGCTTCTACCGTTACTCCCCATGAAAGCTATATTGATAGAAACAACCATGTAAACAATACCTACTATCCGATCATGGCCCTATCGGCCATCGGCGGATTGCAGGGGGTATTAAAGGGGTTTCAGATTGATTATCTTCATGAAGTTCTCTGCGGGCAACCTCTCAAAATTTTTGCCGATCAAGAAGGAAATGTCTTATTGGCAAAAGGAGAAAGCGAGGAAGGTGCGAGGATGTTTGCTTGCTCCTTTATTTATAAATAAACCGTAAAAATGCTGTGGAAGGGGCACCCTTCGCAGCATTTTTTCTTTTTTGCATATTCATCAATAAAATGTAAAAAATAATGGCAAAAGGAGCGTGATTTTGAAATGGCAAAGCGTCTTGGAAAATATGCTTTTTCCTTTGAGCAACCCATCTACATTACGGGCTGGGGAAATATTGTGGGCCAGAAGGAAGCCGATGGCCCTTTAGGCTCCCTCTTTGATCGGGCAGAGCCGGATTTATATTGCGGCAAAGAAACCATGGAACAAGCGGAGGTATTTCTTCAGCAGACCGCCCTTGAAAATGCGTTGGCAAGAGCAGGCTTGAAAAGGCAGGAGCTGGAGCTGATTGCCGCAGGAGACCTTCTGAATCAATGTATCAGCGGGGCTTATGGCTTCCGCAATACCGGTATTCCTTATTGGGGCCTCTACGGCGCATGCTCCACCATGGCCCTCTCGACCCTAACCTGCGGCCTATCCATCGATAGCGGTCTTTGCCAACTTGCCGCCGCCCTTACCTCCTCCCATTTCGGCACCGCCGAACGGCAATACCGCTATCCTTTAGAATATGGCGGCCAGCGCCCGCCCTCTGCCCAACATACGGTTACAGGCTCGGGCGCCTTAATTCTCTCAAGAGAAAAAAGCCCTGTTCGCTTATGGGGCGGATCTTTCGGTTGCATTGTGGATCAAGGGGTAACCGATAACAATAACATGGGCGGTGCCATGGCCCCCGCCGCCCTTAAAACCCTTCTTTCCTACCTGCAAGAAACCCATACTTCCCCCGCCGATTACGATGCGATCTTTACCGGCGACTTAGGAGCGGTAGGAAAAGCGGTCTTAATAGATCTTGCCGCTAAAAGCGGCATTCATTTGGAAGAGAATTATCAGGATTGCGGATTGATGATCTATGATACTGCCAAGCAGGATATGCACGCAGGCGGCAGCGGCTGCGGTTGCAGCGCATCGGTGCTTACCGCCTATGTTCTGCCCAAAATAAAAGAAGGGGCTATCAAAAATGTGCTGTTTCTTTCAACCGGCGCTTTAATGAGCCCGGTCTCGGTGATGCAAGGAGAATCCATCCCCTCCATCGCTCATCTGATTCATCTGAAAGGAGATCAATAATGGAATTCCTCCTCCCTTATCTGAAAGCATTTCTTGTAGGCGGCGCCCTCTGCGCCATCGCACAGATCTTAATCGATAAAACCAATTGGACCCCCGCAAGAATCACCGTTCTTTATGTCTGCTCCGGTGTCGCCCTCACTGCCCTCGGTCTCTATGATAAGCTTGTCTCTTTTGGGCAAGCAGGCGCAACTGTCCCTCTCACCGGCTTTGGCTACGCTCTTGCGAAAGGCGTGAAGCAAGCAGTCGATGCCCATGGCTTTTTGGGGATCTTTCTCGGAGGTCTCAGCGCTACCGCCGGCGGCATCGCTGCTGCAATCACCTTCGGTCTTCTCTTCAGCCTTTTCACCAAGCCCCGCGACAAATAAAACCTCCCATTCCGAGTATAATTATAAATATTTATACTCATTATAACCAATTTTCAAATTTCCATTAAAAGTATAATTATAAATTTTTATACCTTGAATATCTGATTGATCGTAGTATTATTTTGTTATTTATTTCGGTGTATTTTTATACTATCATTCTTTAATTTGAGTATAAAAATTTATAATTATACTGAAGTTGAGTGTTGACTTTCCGTTTGGTAATATTTATAATGAAAGGGAAACAAATGGAATGGAGATTCGATTTATGGATTATGAAGCGACCATATTGGCCTTGAGCAAGCGGATTGATGCTTTAGAGACGCAGCTCAAGCGCTTAGAGCAAGCCCATATTCACACACGTGCCAACACCAAAGTGAGCGCAGCAATGCTCAAGGCCTGCTACGATGCAGGAATCGCCGCGGCCTTTGAGGGAAATTCCGATTTCAATGCATATACGGAGCAGGTTTGCTTCAAAACCCGCATGAATCCGGGGACTGCGCGCATTTTGATCATGACAGCCTACGCCCTGAAGCAGGGAGAGCTTTTCAAATGCATCATCAGCGGAAAAGCGGCAGAATACTTTTTAGAGCAGCTTCAAAAAGATTTTGGGGCAGAAGGGCTTCAGCGCGGACTTTCGGCTCTGGAACTGCACATTCAATATCGCAGGTCCTTGAAGCGTGATACGACTCTTTTAGAAAAAATTGCCACTCAATTTAAGGGGAATATAAAATGAAAGCTTTAGCAGACGTTCATGTACATAATTTTTTATCCAGCTGCTGCCGCGATCGCACCGCCACCGCCGAAAATTATATTAAAAGATATGCCGAATTGGGTGTAAAGGTTTTAGGCTTTGCAAACCACACATGGGACGATCGGGTAGCGGGCAACAATGAATGGTACCACAAGCAGAATCTCGATTTTGAAATGCAGATTAAAAGCCAACTTCCGGCCGATAGATTGGGTATTAAAGTCCTGATCGGCGCTGAAACGGAATTTTGCGGGATGACCAAGACGCTGGGGATGTCCGCGGAAGGTGCAAAGGAGCTGGACTTTCTGCTGATTCCCCATAGCCACGTGCATATGAAAAACTTTGTAATACCCGATATACCGGAAGTTTTGGCCGCTCGCAAGAAAATAAAGAATAAGCTGATGGAAGCATTGGGTATTTCCGAAGGCAAAGCCAAAGAGATGGCATCGCGCCTCAATCAAAAAGAATTGGAGCCCTTCTTTGAGGGAGAGCGCACCGACTATCCCAAATATGTGGCCGATTTTTTGGTGCAAAGCTTTGAGGATTTGATGTTTCATCCGGAATTGGAAAAGATCTTAAAGGTGGTCCCCGTCTCCATCGCTCATCCTTTCCAGCCCTGTGGCGATGGGGCAATCAGTGAGGAGATCATCTCCCACATTTCCGACGAAACCTTCCACCGCCTTTTCAAGATGGCAGCAGAGCGCAAAATTGGGTTGGAGATCAACCCTTATTGCAACCTTCCCCATCGGCTGAGATATAATAAAATTGCCATGGAAGAAGGGTGTAAATTTACACTCGGCAGCGATACCCATACGATTCAAGGGGCTGAAAAGATCGCAGAGGCCGAACCGGCCTTAGAGGCTCTTGGGCTGACCGAAGAAAACTTGATGGACTTTATCAGAATATAAAAAAGGTGTGCAGAGCTCTCCACGCATCGCGCACCTTTTCCAAAAAGAATAATAAAAAGACGATTCCGAAGAATCGTCTTTTTTTGCTTATTTTTTCGCTTTAGTCTCGATTACATCCTTCATATAGGTAAGGAAATCAGCTACAGGCATCACGCCCAGATCGCCGTCCTGACGGCCGCGAACCGAGACAGTGCCGGCCTCAGCCTCTTTTTCACCGATGATCACCATGAAGGGAATCTTCTGCATTTGCGCCTCGCGGATCTTATAGCCGATTTTCTCGTTTCTCTCGTCCAGCTCAACGCGGATTCCTGCCGCCCGCAAGGTTTCATAAACCTCCGAGGCTTTATCCAAGGTTTTTTCGCTGATGGGCAGCACTCTAACCTGAGTGGGAGCCATCCAGGTAGGCAGTGCGCCTGCATATTTTTCGATCAAATAGGCAAGGGTTCTCTCATAGCAGCCAAGGGAGGTACGATGGATAATATAGGGGCGTACCTTCTGCCCGTTTTGATCAATATAAGTCATATCAAACTGCTCGGCAAGAAGCTGATCCACCTGAATGGTAACAATGGTATCTTCCTTGCCGAAAACATTGCGATACTGAATATCCAGCTTCGGACCATAGAAGGCAGCCTCATCAATGCCAATGGTATATTCCACACCAAGATCATCCAGAATCTTGCCCATAATTCCTTGGGCTTCCTCCCATTGCTCGGGAGTTCCGATATATTTATCGGTATTATTCGGATCCCATTGAGAGAAGCGGAAGGTGCAATCTTCCAACATTCCAACCGTATCCAAGCAATATTTTGCCAATTCCAAGCAGCCCTTAAATTCTTCCTCCAGCTGATCGGGGCGCAGAATCAGATGCCCCTCGGAAATGGTAAACTGCCGCACACGGATCAAGCCGTGCATCTCCCCGCTCTCCTCATTACGGAAGAGGGTGGAAGTCTCCCCCAATCTCATGGGCAGATCACGATAGGATCTCATCCGATTGAGATATACTTGATATTGGAAGGGGCAGGTCATGGGGCGCATGGCGAAGCATTCTTTAGTCTCATCCGCAGGATCGCCCAAGACAAACATGCCGTCCAGATAATGATCCCAGTGGCCGGAGATCTTATAAAGATCGCTCTTGGCCATTAAAGGCGTCTTTGTCAGCAAATAGCCGCGCTTTTCCTCTTCATCCTCAACCCAGCGCTGCAGGGTTTGAATGACCTTTGCACCCTTAGGAAGCATAATAGGCAAGCCTTGGCCGACCACATCGGAGGTGGTGAAATACTCCAATTCACGGCCCAGCTTATTATGATCCCGCTTACGGGCCTCCTCCAATTTAGCAAGATGCTCCTCCAGCTCTGCAGCCTTCAGGAAGGATACGCCATAGATCCGCTGCAGCATAGGGCGATTGGCATCCCCCCGCCAATAGGCACCGGTGGCGCTCAGAAGGGCAATGGCCTTAATTTTAGAGACATCGAAAAGATGGGGGCCGGCGCAAAGATCGGTGAAATCCCCTTGGCGATAGAAGGAGATTTTCTCCCCTTTGCCGGCATGCTCCTCGATCAGCTCTTGCTTATAAGGCTCATCCTTCATCAATTCCTTTGCTTCCTCCGCAGAAAGCTCAAACCGCTCCAGCTTCAGCCGCTCTTTCACGATCTTTTTCATTTCTGCCGTAATCTTCTGCAAATCCTCGGCGGTAAAGGGAGTCTCTACCTCAAAATCATAATAGAAGCCGGCATCAATGGCAGGGCCGATTGCAAGCTTTGCGTTAGGATAAATCCGCTTCACCGCTTGAGCCAGCAGATGAGAGCTGGTATGCCAAAAGACCTTCTTGGCCCGATCATCCTCGAAGGTAAGAAGAGTAATTTCCTCTCCTTCTGCGGGCTGATAAGTCAGTTCTTTCACTTGATCCCCTGCCACGCAACAAAGCGCCTCTCTGGCCATAGCCGGATCCATAGAGAAAGCGGCATCAAATACTGATTGCCCTTGATTGAGTTCGATTTCGTTTCCGTTTAATAAAATTTTCATAGTCCTTCACCATCTTCTATTATTTTTGAATGATTTTCAAAGAGTTTGCGATAATTAATGCTGCTTGCTCGCGGGTGATATTCTTTTTAGGATTGATATAAAGCTTGCCTCCATCCTTTGAGCCATTAAAGACCCCAAGGTAAAGGGCCACCTTCACCGTATCCTTCGCCCAGCTGCTCACCCGATGCATATCCGCATAACTACGGCCTTGCAGCCATCGCTCCGCAGCAGGCAGGTATTGGGCTAAATATTCAGCAGTTTCCACCCCTTCAAGGAAGGCCAGCATCCGAATAATCATGGAAGCATATTGCTCGCGGGTTACCTTTTTATTGGGAGAGAAGCATCGATAACCCGGATCATTATGGCCGCTGATCATTTGAATATAGGCGGCTGTGCTGATCGGCGGCGCATACCATTTAGTAAGGCTCACATCCGAAAAGACTGCTCCGCAATCAAGCGGCCCTGCCCCGCTCTCAATGCCTGCTGCACGCACCAGCATCGAGGCGGCCTGCGCACGGGTCAGATCATTTTTAGGCGTAAGATACCCTTTTCCGTCTCCCGAAATCAGGCCGTATTGAATGGTTGTGGTAAGCCCTTCTTTTGCCCAGCTGCTCACCTTCCCCCAATCCTTAAAGCCTGTGGCGGAGCATTTACTTCCGTATAGTATGATCGGATAATCGGTAGCTGAAATACCATCCTTGCCAAAGATTCTCAGATAAATAACCGAGCGATATACCTTCGGCGAGAAGGATTTCCCCAGCCACCCTATTCCATCGGGCAGCCCATAAAGAGCCCACTCCTCTCCGGAATAGGTCTCCACCTTCGGAGAAAAAACATTGCCGCTCAAATGAAATGTATAAGGTTGATCCGCATTGGGCGGCAGCCCTTCTACCTTATAAACGCTCGAAAAAGCAGGAATGGTGCTTTGGGCAATTCGAATTGCTCTTCGAATATGCGTGCCGTTGCCGAGTTTGAGATAGTAGGTAGACCCTAAAGCAACCGCCTCATCCTCTACCTTGATACTGCAGCTTTGATCTTCATAAAGATCCATGCGTTTTCCGCCCCGCTGAATCTTAAGCGGAGTTGAATCCACCGTACTTTTAAGGGTCAGCAGATATTCCTCCCCTTCCAAAGCAATCGCACCGTCTTGCGCGCGAAGAGAAAGATCGCTGACGGTAAACGCCTGCATGGACCAAACCCAACCGAAAGGAATCAACTCTTTTTCAAGATCAAAACATTCCTCCAGCAGATACATCCGCCCATCATTGCCGCCATAATAGGACCGGCCTTTTTCGAAGACGCTATTGGATAGATAATTCTCCGCATTAATCTGCGCCGCACCGAAAGTAGCATCGCCCTTTGCAGAGGTTACCTTCAGCTTTACATTAAATTGGGAGCCGTATAAATAAAGGGGCTGATCAAACGAAATATGGTAATAGCCGCCCCGCTCAAAGGTCTCTGCATGGATTTTTCTGAACTTTTCTTCATCCTTGCCGTCCCCATTATAGGGATTTACATAAATTTCCAACGTAGTATCGGGCGCAATGATATGAGCTCCGATTCCCTCTAAGGTTTTGGCATCTTTCGTATCATAGGTGGTGCTATAATAAAGCGCTTCCCCTTTCCCGCTCTCTACAAAAGAGGTTTTTCCGAAATCGTTATAGCTTCGAATTCCATCATAGGGAAGCTCCCCGCTCTTATAATCCAGAGCATATACGGTATTATAAAGTTGCTTATCCTCATAAGAGATTGCAAAATAACCTTCTCGGCCCCATTCGGCGCCCCAGCTGTTGACAGCCAAAAAACATTCCGCCGCATCATCCCATCCAATCAAGGTGATTTCATGGTTTTCAAGTTTTTCAACCGGACAGCAATATAGATTCTCGGCCCCATTCATATAGAAATCATCGTAATAAATGCCGGTGCCTGCTGCTCCGTATTCATAGATCAGTTCCTTAACCTGCCTGCGTGTGGCATGATTCAGGATGGGAGCCTCTTCCAAATAGCCGGTAGAAAAATAACCATCTATTTCCTCGGGAGACCGAGCGGTTATCCCGCTTTTGAAAAAGGGAAAGTCCTCCTCCGAAACCATTCCGGAGCCGCGGGTAAGATAAGCAATGGCCATATCCACGCTTCCACCCGCATCCACTTCTCTTATAAAGCCATAGGGATTATTATATTCCGTTGAAGTAGAATAAGCGATGTGGCTTTCAGAATAATCGACGGTTTTCCCTTCATCTTTTTTCACATTGACAGCGGCCAATGTATTCTGCACAAAGGTCCAGCACAAATCATAGTTTCCTTGATTTTCCACCCGCTCTACATAGCCCTCTGCTCTACTGCTATAGGAAGAAGGAAGCGTTTCGGCGCCCACCAAGGGTGAGAATGCAACTTGAGGCGTTGGTTTCTCCGCTTCTGAAATGATTCCACCGTTTTGAGCATATTGCGGAATACGGAGGGAGATTTCAGGCGGTTTTGATTGCTCCGCCGCGGCATAAACCGAGCCGGTCAACAGCAATACAAACGCCATGGCAAGCGATGCCGACCGTTGCCAAAACCTTGTCGCCTTCAAGGCCATCCCTCCTAACACTACATTATTATTTTATTATATATAATATTAAGTGTAAAGTCAATAAATAAAAAAACAAGAAGGGGCTGTAAAAAAA
>JAZMZQ010000025.1:0-8010 GCA_045586045.1 Eubacteriales bacterium | reverse complement strand
CAACTAGCCCTTAGGAGGGGCTTGTTATATCCATTTAACTAAGGAGGCTTATTTGATATTATGATATAGTAAACAACCTGAAAAGTCAAGAAAAAGGGGCGATGAGACGCCCCTTTTTTCTATTGCAGAATAAATTTAGATAAATAGAAGGGAGAATTTTTTCTGATCTCCACATTCAACGCTTCTGTGGATCCCTTTTCCTCTGCGAGGGTCGGGGTATCGGAAAAAAGATTGGTGCCGATTCCTAAACGATCGCCGTCAAAGGTGCAGCCCATGGCGGCAAGGGTGGTGGGGAAGAGGTCCATCGCATTAAAAATGCGATTTTTTGTATTGTGCGCTTCAATCGAAGAATTGATGATGCAATTATAGATATGTCGGCTATAACCTTCTTCTAAATTCCGCTCCATATAGGCATGATCCATGGAAGCATGATCTCCGCAGATCATAATGGTGGTATTCTCATAGAAGGGTTGCTCTTTAAGCCAAGTGATAAATGCATCCAACTGCCGATCTGCGCAATTATATACGTTTTCATATTGCTCTTGATGAACATTCTCACATTCCGAGCAAAAATAACCGCCTACATGATGGGTATCCACTGTCAGCATGGTAAATGCAAATGGTTGATTCTTTTGAGCAATCTCCGTAAGCTCTTGTTTGGCATAGGTATAAAGGTATTTATCTTCCATGCCCCACCATTGGTGATATTTTGGGGGTACAATTCCATCGGCACGGGCGGAATTCAGATCATAAATTCGGTCTACTCCGTGCTGGGTAAAAAATTGATCCCGATTGGCAAAGTTTTTATAGGAGCCGATCATAAACGCTTGGTAGTAGCCTTGCTTCTTCAAAAGATCATTGATGGTTGTAACGCCCGGTAAAAAGGAATCAGCGCCGTAGGTATTGCTCTGAAAATTGCTGGGCATCTTCAAAGGCAGGCCGGAGGTTTGCGCCACCAAAGCGCCAATGGTCCAGGAAGTGCCGGTAGCCACCTTGAAACCGCCCACATCCTCGTGATCTGAAAAATTGATATTTTCCTTTGCAAGGCGATAGAGGTTGGGAATCCGATTTTCCTCCATGGCACCGCCTTGCTCTTTTGAGAAGAAGGTGGTTTCCATAGATTCCATGTAAATATAGATCAGATTTTTCTTTTCCTTCGGGAAAGAGAGGTTGGCTTTATTGGGGTCTACATATTCGCGCTGAAAAAGAGTGGAGCGCTGGGTGATAGAGCCGATGTATTCCGAAAGGCCTACCATAGAAGAGGCTTGAAAAAGGAGCACAATCGTCAAAATCAGTGATACCGAGCAAGAAAAAGCTTTGCGGAAGGGGTAGAGCCGCAGGCGTCCTCTTTTTCCAAAAGGTAAAGAGATTTTTCGTTTTGCGGTAAAAAACAAAAATACACCAATCAAAAGAAACCATACCGCCGCCGGCAAAAGGGCAGCAGAAAGATAACTTTTTACTAAACCTTCCTGCACGCCGCCCAATCCTGAAAACAGGGTATAGAGGATGGCATCGAAGCCCATTTCTCCATAAGTTTTTATATACCATCTCGCTGAATAATAAGCTAAAAATCCCAAAAACAGCAAGGCGATACAGAATATCATTAAAACTATTTTTAATCCTTTTTTAATTCTCATGTATGGATGTCCCTTTCTTTCTTGAAATACTATCATTTTGCTCTATAAAAGTCAAGAATCACACCCATATTTATTAAATAAATTTTATTCTGAGAGACCACCAATGATCTTGACACTTTTTTGCAGTATGCTATAATAAAATCATATATCTATTGATAAAAGGAGCGTTTCCCATGGAAAAGAAAGATCCTCGCTATGAGGCATTATTTACCCCTTGGAAGATCGGAAATGTAGAGATCAAAAACCGCATTGTGATGTGCCCTATGGGCGGCACTTCGCTCTTTGGATGGTTTGAACTTACCGGCTGTCATTTTGATAAGGAGGCGGCAAAGCTTTTCCTTGAGCGAGCCCAAAATAATGTGGGGCTCATTATCCCCGGCATTGCACCTTTGAAAGATACATTTTGGGGAAAATGGCTTTGGCAGAATCCTAAAATGTTTGAAGAGCTGAAGGTCTTTATGGAGGAGATTCATAAAACCGGCGCCAAGCTTTTTATTCAGCTGACAGCGGGAATGGGCCGCTCTTGGGCGATTACGGAGCTGGTGGCTCCCTTGCACAAGAATAAGCTGACCCGCGCTCTTGTGAAGCCCATTATCGATACTTCCCATGAGCTGGCAAGCCCCAGCCCTCAAAAATCCCGTTGGGCTCATGATATCGAGTGCCCGGAGATGACAAAAGAGCAGATCCATGAGATCATCGAAGCCTTCGCCAAGACCGCTAAGCTTTGCCGCGATGCGGGCGTGGATGGCGTTGAGGTTCATGCGGTCCATGAAGGCTATCTGTTGGATCAATTTTCCATGGAATTCTTTAATAAACGTACCGATGAATACGGCGGCAGCTTTGAAAATCGCTATCGCTTTGCGGCCGAGGTGGTGAAGGCCATTAAAGAGGCTTGCGGAGCAGATTATCCGGTTTCTTTGCGCTATTCGGTTGAATCCAAAATGAAGGGATTTTGCGAAGGCGCCATGCCCGGCGAGGAATATACCGAGGTGGGCAGAAATATGGAGGAATCGGAAAAGGCCGCCAAATATCTGCAGGATGCAGGCTACGATATGCTCAATGCCGATAACGGTACCTATGATTCTTGGTATTGGGCTCATCCCCCTATGTATATGCCGGAGAACTGTAATCTTGAGGATGTGGCTCATATTAAGAAATTTGTCGATATCCCTGTCGTCTGCGCCGGAAGAATGGATCCCCAGGTGGGCGCTGAGGCAATCAAGGAAGGCAAGATTGATGCGATGGGCGTCGCTCGCCAATTTTTGGTGGATCCTCAGTGGGTTACCAAGCTGATTGAGGATCGGGTGGAAGAGATCAAGCCCTGCATTTGCTGCCATAGCGGATGCTTTAACTTTTCTTCCTCCAAGGGCCATGCCAATACGCAGGATCTTACCGATACCATGGGCCTTTCCCGCTGCGCGTTGAACCCTGAAACCATGCAATCCAAGAAATATTATGTTGCTCCTGCCAAAAAGCAAAAGAAGATTGCAGTAATCGGCGGCGGTATCGGCGGAATGGAGATTGCCATTCTGCTTGCCAAGCGCGGCCATCAGGTTGCCCTCTATGAAAAGAGCGGTCAGCTGGGCGGTGTATTTATTGCGGCTGCCGCACCTTCCTTTAAGGAGAAGGATCGCGCTTTGATTGCGTGGTATATTCGCGAGCTTTCCAAATATCCCATCGAGGTTCATTTGAATACCGAGATTAAGGATGTAAATGAATTGGATGCGGATGAGATTGTTGTGGCAACCGGCGCAGTCGCTAAGCAAATTCCCGTGAAGGGCGCAGAGACTGCCATCGAAGCGGTTGATTATCTGCTGGGTGCTGAGGTTGGCGAAAAGGTTGCGGTAATCGGCGGCGGTCTGACCGGCTGTGAGATTGCTTATGATCTCTATCTGAAGGGTAAAAAGCCTTGCATTGTGGAAATGCAGGACGATTTGATTACCGCAAAAGGAGTCTGCCTTGCCAATACCAGCTACCTGCGTGATTTCTTTAAGACCAATCAAGTGCCTACCTATCTGGAGACCGCTCTTTGCGAAATCAAGAAGGGAAGCGTAACCCTTAAAGATAAGGAAGGCAAGATCTTTGAAGCGGAGGCGGATTCTGTTGTCTTATCGGTTGGATATAATCCTGCGCCCTTGGCGGTAAAGGGAAAGCATGTCCATGTGATTGGTGATGCAAAATCAGTCGGAAACCTGCGTACTGTAATTTGGAACGCGTGGGATGTGGGAATGAAGTTATAGGGTGTTCAAGTTTAATTGCTTACCCGAAAGGAGAGAATGGAATGATATTAAATCAAGAGCAACAAGCGATATTAGACGGCGCAAAAGGGGAAACTCTTGCCAAGGTTATGAAGACCATGGTGCGCTATGGAGAAGCCTTCGGCGCCGAGAAGATGGTGCCGGTAACAAGTGAATATAACCATCTTGTAACTTCCTTTGGCCTTAAAATGATGACCCCCGTATTTGAACTGATGCAAAAGCTGATTGATGCGGGCGCAATTTCCAGCCAAAAATTTTCCGTAGACCCGCGGCCCTTGGATAAGAAGGTGCCCGCAAACTTTTTGCAAAATCTCATCTTTAATAAATTCATGTATTCTACCCAAGGCTCTTATGAGGAGCAGCTGAAAAAATTGGGCCTTAAGAGCGAGGATTCCTTTACCTGCACTTGCTATATGAAGGAAGAGGGGAATCTTCCCAAGAAGGGGGATATTCTTTCTTGGGCGGAATCTTCTGCCGTGGTCTATGCCAATTCGGTGCTGGGCGCACGGTGCAACCGCAATTCCGGTATTATTGATATCATGGGATCTGTGGTAGGCTATGTCCCTTATTTCGGGCTTTTGACCGATGAGGGCAGAAAGGCCACTTGGGTTGTTGAGATCAAGACCACCAAAAAGCCGGAGGCGCAGCTTTTGGGCTCTGCCATCGGAATGAAGGTGATGGAAGAGGTTCCTTTCATTAAAGGGCTCGATCAATGGATCGGCACCGAGTTGAATGATAGCGCTTGCAGCTATCTGAAGGATTTCGGTGCTGCCACCGCTTCCAATGGTGCAGTGGGCCTTTATCATATTGAAAACCTCACCCCCGAAGCAGTGGACCAAGGAGAAAGCCTGATTGCAGAGGGTGCGCAGGTTTATGTGATTGATGATGCAGAGCTTGAGCGGGTTTATAAAGAATATCCCGTTATCTGGAAAAATAAGGACGCTACCCCGAAGCTTTGCTTTATGGGCTGCCCGCATATGAGCCTTGAGCAGCTGAAGGATTGGACCGATAAGGTGGAGGGCGCATTGAAGGAAGCGGGAAACAAAAAGGTTGTGATCCCCACTGTATTTACTGCAGCCCCTGCGGTACTGGAGGCTTTTGAAAAGACCCCCTATGCCGCACGCTTGAAGGCAACCGGAGTCATTACCTCTTATATTTGCCCGCTGATGTATATGAATAATCCCTTGTGCGCAAAAATGCCGGTGATCACTTCCAGCAATAAATTGCGTACTTATACCACTTCAAGATATTATACCGATGATGAGATTCTTGCTCAGATCACAAAGGGAGGAAAATAAGGATGAAAACATATAAAGGGCGGGTAATATCCCCAGGTACCGTAAAAGCGGAAGCCTTGGTTTCCCATGGTGGTCTCAATACCTTGGCTTCTTTCCAAAAAGCGCTGCAGTTCGGCGATAAAAACGCCACCTGCGGTGATCAGAACAACCCTGATCTTTATGGCAAGCAAATGGTAGGCAAGGCTCTTTGCCTTCCTCAGACCATCGGCTCCACCACCGGCGGCTTGGTGCTCTATTGCGCTTGCGCCATGAAGCGTCAGCCTGCCTGCATGCTTTTTTCTAAGCCGATTGATTCCTTGGCTGCTGCTGGAGCGGTGCTTGCGGATGTATGGGTAGATGATGTAACCATGCCTGTAATCGATAGCCTCGGAGATGCATTTCTTCAAGAGGTGAAGGATGGGCAGATGATTACCGTGGCCGAAGACGGTACAGTAACAGTAGAATAATGAAAAAGGGGCTGTAAAAAATATTTTTTACAGCCCCTTTTTTGCATAAAAATCCAATTAAACTCTTCCATTTTTGAAATATTATGTTAAAATAAATCTGAAGATAGGAGGTAGTAATCCATGATATTAAAAAACTATTTTGAAGATCCCTCTGTATTGCACTTGGGCACCTGCCCCAATCGCAGCTATTATGTGCCTTGTGCAACCAAGAAAGAAGCAGATGCGGAGTGTGCGCGCAGTGCATCTTCTCGCTTTGTTTTGCTCAATGGTGCGTGGGATTTCAAGTATTATAAAAGTGTTCGTGATCTGAGCGAGGCTCCTTGGGAAGAGGGCGACTCTGCTCAATATGATAATTTGGATGTCCCTTCTTGCTGGCAGATGAAGGGATATGATCAGATTCAATATACCAATGTTAGCTATCCCTTCCCCTTTGATCCGCCTTATGTGCCCATCGATAACCCTTGCGGCGTTTATAAGCGGGATTTTGAGGTAGAGGCGAAAGGAATGCGCACCTATATCAATTTTGAGGGTGTGGATAGCTGCTTTTATCTCTATGTGAACGGCAAGTTTGTGGGCTACACGCAGGTCTCTCATATGACCCATGAATTTGATTTAACCGAGTTTGTCCATGAAGGCACCAATAAGCTGGTTGTAATTGTCTTGAAATGGTGTGATGGCTCCTATTTGGAGGATCAGGATAAATTCCGCTTCAGCGGCATTTTCAGAGATGTCTATCTTTTGTATCGTCCTGAAAATCGGATCCGCGATTTCTTTGTCCATACCCAGTGCGATTTTTCTTCTGCCAAGGCATCTGCTTCGGTTGAACTGGATCGGGCAGGGGAGTGCCTCGTAAAATGGAGCGTTGCCGATGCCGATGGCGTCGTATGTGCTGCGGGTGAAGCAGAAGGGGATGTGGAATTCTCTTTGGAGCACGTTCATTTCTGGAATGCAGAGCAGCCTTATCTTTATACGCTTTATTTAGAGACTGCTGATGAGGTGATTGTTCAAAAAATCGGCTTCCGTGAGATCAAGGTGGTTGACAGCACTGTTTATGTGAATGATGTGGCGATCAAGTTTAAGGGTACCAATCGCCATGATAGTTCTCCGATCGGCGGTGCTACCGTTACCTATGAAGAGATGGTGCAGGATTTGATGCTGATGAAGCAGCATAATTTCAACGCCATTCGCACCAGCCATTATCCCAATGCTCCTGTCTTCTATGATCTTTGCGATAAATTCGGCTTCTATCTGATTGATGAGGCTGATCAGGAAAGCCATGGAAATGTCCATCTCTATAAGAGGGCCGATCAACCTAATAAGTATTTCATGCCCCGTATGGAGCTTTATTACAAGAGCTTTGAGGACCGTGCTATCATGATGGTGGAGCGGGATAAGAATCGGCCTTGCGTTGTGATCTGGTCTGCAGGCAATGAATCGGGCTTTGGCCATGGAGTTGAGTTGGAACTGCGTTATTTCAAAGAGCGGGATCCTTCTCGCCTTACTCATTATGAAAGCACTGCCCGTAGTTCGCAGGATGTGGATCTCACCAATGATTTTTCGGATTTGGATCTGTATTCCAGAATGTATGCGCCCGTTGATGCTTGCGAGGCATATTGCAAGCTGGATTATGTAATTGATTTGGCAAAGGCCCGCTATGCCATCGAGCCTGCCGAGGATCAAAGCGGGGAAAAATTACCCTTTATTCTTTGCGAATATGTCCATGCCATGGGCAATGGCCCCGGAGATTTGGAGGATTATTGGGAAGTAATCTATCAATATCCTCATTTTTGCGGCGGATTTGTCTGGGAATGGTGCGATCATGCCATTGCCATTCAAGAAGATGGCAAGATCAAAGGCTTCCTTTATGGCGGGGATCACGGTGAATTCCCCCATGACGGCAACTTCTGTGTGGATGGCTTGGTCTATCCGGACCGCCGCCCCTCTCCCGGTGTTAAAGAGCATAAAAATGTGGCCCGTCCCGCGCGCTTTACTTATCTCGGAGCCAACCGCTTCACGGTCCATAATTATATGGATTTTACCGATCTTAAAGATTATTGCGCCATCAACTATGTTGTAGAGACGAATGGCCAAAGAGTTAAAGAAGGCTCTTTGGGTGAGCTTTCTCTTGCACCTCATGCTGATTATGAATTTTCGCTGCCTTTAGAGATTCCTGAAAAAGGCCATACCGTAATCCGCTTTGAGCTTTATCAAAAGGGGAATACCCCTTGGGCTGAAGAAGGCTTCTCTTTGGGCTTTGATCAAATTGAGCTTACCGCTTATGCCTCTAAGACCTTGCCTTTGGCAAAGGGGTCGGTAGAAGTTGCGGAAGATGACGATGCAATCGTTGTAAAAGGAGATGGCTTTGCCTATA
>JAZMZQ010000024.1:0-5640 GCA_045586045.1 Eubacteriales bacterium | reverse complement strand
AATGTTTGAGAGCAGAAGCCGCTACTGCGAATTCTACTGCGCTTTGGGTATCCTTGCCGGAGAGCAGGCTATAGATCAGCCCGCCGCCGAAGGAATCGCCGCCGCCGACACGATCGATGATATGCAACTCATATTTTTTAGAGAAGCAATACTCATTGGTCTTGACATTATAGAGCATGGCGCTCCAGCCGTTATCGAAAGCAGAGTGGGATTCTCTCAAGGTGATGGCGACCATCTCAAAGCCGAATTGATCGGCCAGCTGCTTGGCAACCGATTTATAGCCCTCATGATTCAAGGAGCCTGCATAAATATCGGTGGCCTCCGCTTCAATGCCGAAGACATCCTTGGCATCCTCTTCATTGGAGATGCAGACATCTACATATTGGCAAAGCTCAGTCATGGCGGCTCTTGCCTGCTCACGAGTCCAGAGCTTGCCGCGGTAGTTCAGATCGCAGGAGATTTTGATGCCGCGTTTCTTCGCCTCTTTGCAGGCCTCTTTGCAGGTTTCCACCAAATTCTCGCCCAGAGCGGGAGGGATGCCGGTGAAATGGAACCAATCGGCGCCCTCAAAAATCTTTTCCCAATCGAAATCGGAAGGGCTTGATTCCTGAATGGCGGAATGGGCGCGGTCGTAGATGCAGACAGACCCTCTTTGGGATGCGCCCTTTTCATTGAAATAGATTCCTACACGATTCCCCCCACGAACGATTTTGGAGGTATCCACCCCGTAACGGCGCAGGCTGTTGACAGCAGATTGGCCGATGGCATGAGCGGGGAGCTTGGTAACGAATGTGGCATCCATTCCATAGTTGGCAAGGGAGACTGCCACATTGGCCTCGCCGCCGCCGAAGGTGAACTCCACATGATCGCATTGCACGAATCTTTCATAATTGTAGGGTTGCAGGCGAAGCATCAGCTCGCCGAAGGTTACGATTTTAGCCATTATTTTTTCTCCTTATTATTTATTCGGCAAAAGCCGCTGCGCGGGCTTCTTTGCAAAGAGCGGTGATCTTCTCGAAATTGCCTGCGGCAATATCAGCCTTGGGGCAGACCCAGCTGCCGCCGACTGCGTGGATAAAGGGGGCATCAATATATTCCTTGATGTTGGCCGTATTGACACCGCCGGTGGGCAGGAATTTCACCCCGCCGAAGGGGGCGGAAAGATTCTTCATGGCATTTAAGCCGCCATATACATTGGCAGGGAAGAATTTAATGACCTTCAGGCCCATATTGACAGCTGCGGTGATCTCGGTAGGCGTAACGCAACCGGGGGTTACAGCGACTCCGTTTTCAATGCAATAGCCGACAACCCCTGCATCAAAGCCGGGGGAGACAATGAATTTTGCGCCCATCTCCAATGCCAGCTTGCATTGCTCCAGATTCAAAACCGTACCTGCGCCCACCAGCATCTCAGGGCAGGCATCGGCTACCGCCTTGATGGCATCGGCCGCACAAGCGGTGCGGAAGGTGATCTCCATCACGTCGATTCCGCCTGCAAGCAGAGCCTTAGCGGCAGGAACCGCATCTTTTGCATCATCTAATACAACGACAGGGACAACCCCTGCATTTTTCATTCTTTCAAGTATGTTCATTTTCTTATACCCCCGAATAGGCGGCGAAGCCGCAGTCTACAGGCAATACCACGCCGGTAATGGCAGAGGCTGCCCGATCATCACAAAGGAACAAAGTGGCGCCCAAAAGCTCCTCGGCATCCACAAACCGATGGGTGGGTGTCCCGCCCAAAATTTTGGCGGAGCGGGGCGTAGGGGTACCGTCCTCATTGAAGAGGAGGCCTTTATTTTGCGCAGAGACCAAAAATCCGGGCGCAATCGCATTGCAGCGGATGCCGGTCTCGGCAAAATGGGTGGCAAGCCATTGGGTGAAATTGGAGATCCCTGCCTTGGCCGCAGAGTAGGCGGGAATCTTGGTCAGCGGAATATAGGAATTCATGGAAGAAATATTCAGGATGCAGCCCTTCTTTTTCTCTGCCATATCCTTGGCAAAGGCTTGGGTGGGGAGCAAGGTGCCCTGAAAATTCAGCTTAAAGACGAAATCCACCCCGTCTGCATCCAGATCAAAGAAGGATTTGCCTCCCTCTTTTGCTTCATGGTGATATTCATTATCGGTGGTAGCGCGGGGATTATTACCGCCTGCGCCGTTGACCAAGATATCGCAGGGGCCCAGATCTTTAAGCACCTGCTCGTGGACTGCTTCCAGCGCCGCGCTGTCCAAGACATTGGCTTTATAGCCTTCGCAGATAAAGCCTTCGGCCTTCAGCTCGTCGGCCAGTTTTTTCACAGCCTCTTCATTGAGATCAAGAGCGGCCACCTTGGCGCCGCTTTCGGCAAAGGCTCTTGCCATAGCGCCGCAGATCAGGCCGCCTGCACCGGTTACGACAACCACCTTGCCGCTGTAGTCAATATTTAAGGGTAAATTCATTTTTTGCTCTTCTCCTTTTCCAAAGTATCCCAGACGCCCAGCATATACATAATGCCCAGCGCCCGATCATAAAGGCCGTAGCCGGGGCGGACCGTGCCGGGGCCTTCGCCCCAAAGGTGCCGGCCGTGATCGGGGCGGATATAGCCTTCATAGCCGCAATCGTGGTAAGCACGCAGAATGTCGAGAATTCCGGTATCTCCATCGCAATCCCGATGGCTTGCCTCGGAGAAATCTCCGTTATCAAAATGCTTTACGTTTCTCACATGGGCAAAGGCGATCCGATCGCAATATTTTCTCACAATCTCAGCCACATTATTCTCCGGATTGGCATTGAGGCTGCCGGAGCAGAGGGTGAGGCAGTTGCAGGGGTGATCGACCATCTTGAGGAATCTGCCGATGCTCTGGTCATCTACCAGCAGGCGGGGCAGGCCGAAGATATCCCAAGGGGGATCATCCATATGGATGGCCATTTTGATATCGCATTCCTCGCAGGTGGGCATGATGGCTTCCAAGAAATATTTCAGATTCTCCCAAAGCTTTTCATGGTCCACATCGGCATAAAGCTTAAAAAGCTCATCCAATTTTGCCATCCGCTCCGGCTCCCAGCCGGGGAAACTCATATTATATTTTTCGGTAAAATCCAGAATATATTTTGCCATGGCGTTATAATCTTCCTGGATCATTCCTTTTTCATAGAAAAGGGCGGTGGAGCCATCGCCTACCTCGTGAAAGAGATTGGAGCGGGTCCAATCGAAGATGGGCATGAAATTATAGCAGATGACCTTGACGCCGAAGGGGGCAAGGTTGCGAATGGTCTGCTTATAATTTTCGATATATTGATCCCGCGTGGGGAGCCCGATCTTAATATCATCGTGGACATTGACCGATTCCACCACATCCATATTGAAGCCATATTCATCCAGCTGCTTTTTCACCTCGGCGATCTCTTCAGGCTCCCAGATCTCGCCGGGGAGTTTGTGGTGCAGGGCCCATACAATGCCGCTCACACCGGGAATCTGCTTGATATCGGAAAGGCTGATCTTATCGTTGCCCTCTCCGTACCAACGAAATGTCATTTGCATTGGCATGGTTCATCCTCCATATTATTATAAATTGAAATAACGCTTTGCATTATGATAGCAAATATCCTGTGTCAGCCCGCCGAGGGCTTTCTCATCATTGGGATATTCGCCGTTTTCCACCCATTGGCCCAAAAGGTCGCAAAGTATGCGGCGGAAGTATTCATGGCGGGCATAGCTTAAGAAGGAACGGCTGTCGGTCAACATTCCGATGAAGTTGCCCAAGATGCCAAGATTTGCAAGGGAGGTCATCTGCTCCTGCATGCCTACTTTATGGTCATTAAACCACCAAGCAGAGCCATGCTGAATTTTGCCCGCCACAAGGGAGCTTTGGAACGCGCCCAGCAGGGTGCCGAGCCATGCATTATCGGCGGGATTGAGGCTGTAGAGAACCGTCTTGGGAAGGGCATCCTCTTGCTCCCATGCGTTCATCAGCCGATGGAGGCTCTCGCAGGAATCGGTAACATTGATGCAATCGAAGCCGCTATCTGCGCCAAGGCATCGGAATTGCTTGGCGTTGGGATTGCGAATACAGCTGAAATGCAGCTGCATCACCCAGCCGAGGCGGTTGTATTCTCTGCCGCAATGGAGCAGCAGAGCAGTTTGAAAAGCTTCGGCTTCTGCGCCGCTTACCGCCTGCCCGCAAAGGCCTTTTGCAAGGGTGGCATCCAAAACCCGCTCATCGGCGGTGCGGAAGAGGATTCGATCGAGGCCATGGTCGGCTGCCTTGCAGCCGTGGGCATCAAAAAATTCGATCCGATCGCTGAGCGCCTTTTTCAAATCGGCAAAGGTTTTGATCTCTCTGCCGCAGGTTGCGGAAAGCTTTTCAATATAAGAAGCAAAGCCCTCTTTATGAATATTCAGCGCAGGATCGGGGCGGAAGCTGGGCAAAACCTTCACGGGAAAATCGCTTGCCGCCAATTTTTCATGCCAGCAAAGATCGCTGCAGGGATCATCGGTGGTGCCGATCATCGCCACATTGCTTTGTAGGATCAGCTTTCTCGCGCTTAAGTCGGCCAGCTTTTCATTGCAGAGGGTCCATACTTCTTCGGCGGTCTCGCCGGTTAAGAAGCCTTCGTAGCCGAAATAATTTTTCAGCTCCAGATGGCACCAATGGACCATGGGGTTTCCGATGGCCCGAGGAAGGCTCTCGGCAAATTTTTGGAATTTTTCACGATCGGGGGCGTCGCCCGTAATGAAGCGTTCCTCCACTCCGTTGGATCGCATCAGCCGCCATTTATAATGATCGCCGCCCAGCCAAAGCTGAGTGATATTTTCAAATTTACGATCCTCCCAAATCTCCTTTGGATCGATATGGCAATGATAGTCGATAATCGGCATCTCTTTGGCATAGTGATGGAAGAGATTGCGGGCTGTTTCGGTGCTCAGCAGAAAATTTTCATTCAAAAACGATTCCATTTTTCCACTCCTTTTCTGAATTACGATCATTATTATAATACAGAATTTTCTTCAAATCTATTGTATATTATACCCTGTTTGTTTGCAAATCTAAGCATAGTAAGAAAGCCCGAGGCAGTCTTCGCCGATCAACTGCTGCGGGCTTTTAGAGTTCATCCTCGGGCGGAACTTCTCTCGCCAAGGCGTAGTTACTGTATTGGGGCTCGGAGGTTACCTCCCGCAAAACGCGGATAAAGGGCGGCAACGAAAACTCCTCTTTTTCCGATTGGAGCTCTACCTCCATGATTGCTTGCTTTCGCCAGAAGGAATAAATATCAATCTCGTATGTATGGCCATTGTAGGGCAGGCAATAGCGGGTCTTTTGAATGGTCTGCCTGCGCGGATCGCGGCTGGAAAGGCGGCGGTTATATTCCTCTTCGGAAAGCTCCCGCTCGATCTCGATGCGGCGGATGGGGGAAAGGGACCGCTTGGTTGTCTCGGTATAAACTACCTTGCCTCGTTCGATGGTCTTGCGGATGCGCACGGAGCCCTCCGCTACGGCCAGATAGGTCTGATGAATCTCCTGCACACGGCAGAGGGCAGAAAGATTCAAAAGATCGGGGCGAAGGATTAAAAATTTTCGTTCAATCTCATATGGGGGCATTTGTTTCACCTCTATTCTATATTATAGGTTAATACTTAGAAAAAAGCAAGAAAAATTGAC
>JAZMZQ010000023.1:0-18385 GCA_045586045.1 Eubacteriales bacterium | reverse complement strand
TAAAGCCATTTTCGGGGAGTTTTATCAACAAAATATTAAAGTTTCAAATCGCCTTCTTTGATCCAACCGATCCGGCGCAGAAGTGCGCCCCCCAGCCAGCAAAGAACAGCGGGCAAGACAAAGCAGATCAGACCTAAGCCGATCCAATCCATTGCCAGAATTTCCTTTCCGCTCTCTACCCAGCCGGTATATACACCGATCTGACCTACCAGACCGCAAGTACCCATTCCGGAGGAGACCGCCGGCCCATTCATCTCCAGTTTGAAAAGGCAGGTGGCGAGAGGGCCTGTGATGGCCGAGGCCACAATCGGCGGCAGCCACACCCGAGGATTCCGCACAATATTTCCCATCTGCAACATGGATGTACCAAGCCCTTGAGAAATCAAGCCGCCCCAGCGGTTTTCTCTAAAGCTCATGACCGCAAAGCCCACCATCTGGGCGCAGCACCCTGCCACGGCCGCACCGCCTGCAAGGCCGCAAAGGCCCAATGCCGCGCAGATCGCTGCGCTGGAAATTGGAAGGGTCAGGGCAATACCTACCAAGACAGAGACCAAAATCCCCATCAGGAAAGGCTGCAGCTCTGTCGCCTGCATAATCAGGCCGCCGAAGGCGCTGGCCGCCTTCCCGATCCAAGGAGCAATCCCCGCAGAAAGAGCCACACCGATAAAGATGGTTACCAAGGGAGTTACCAAAATATCCACTTTCGTCTCCTTGGAAACCAGCTTTCCGCACTCAGCGGCAATAATTGCAATCACCAATACCGCCAAAGGCCCGCCGGCACCGCCCAAACCATTGGCAGCGCTTCCCACTGCGGCTAAAGAAAAGAGGACCAAATTCGGCGCCTTCAAAGCATAGCCGATGGCGATCGCCATTGCAGGCCCGCTCATAGCAGAAGCATAACTCCCGATCTTCACCAAAAATTCCCATCCGCTGAGATCCCCCAGCGTATCGATGATGGTGCCGATCAAAAGAGAACAAAAAAGGCCCTGCGCCATTGCGCCGAGTGCATCAATCAAATAACGTTTCCACGAAAGTTCAATGTCTTTTCGTTGCAAAAAATTCTTTAATTTCCCCATTTTCTTTTCTCCTAAATTTATTTGAGTGTTATTCTATCACTCTTTTTTTCAAAAATCAAGAGGGTGCAACAGAAATTGCACCCTCTTGATTTGATTTATTATTCGTTGGATTCCGTCAAAGTAATTTTTATTTCAAATTCTTTTTTATTCCGCCATACCTTAATGGTTACCTGATCTCCGGGGCGGAATTCATTTTTCAGCTCGTTCAGCTGAGCCATAGAGGTAATCTCCTCACCATTGAAGCCGATAATGATATCCTCCTCTTTCAGCCCTTTTTTAGCGGCATCACATTCGGGATCCACATAGGATACATAAATCCCTTGAGGAAGATCATGATATTTGCAATAGTTTTCCGTCAGATCGCTTCCCATAATGCCGATATACGCACGGGTTTTCAAATATCCGTGATTAATCAGCTCTTCCGCAATATCCGCCACATCATTGATGGGAATGGCAAAGCCGATCCCCTCATAATCGGTAGCAACCAATTTCGAAGAGCAGATTCCAACCACCTGCCCATAGGCATTGACCAGCGGCCCGCCGCTGTTGCCGGGGTTAATGGAAGCGTTGGTCTGAATCAAGGTCATAAAGGAACCATTGATCTCAATCTTCCGATTGAGGGCCGAGACAATTCCATCCGTCATAGAGCCTGCCAGCACCATTCCGTAAGGGTTGCCGATGGCCACCACCGTCTCCCCCACTTCCAGCTCATCGCTATCGCCAAGCTCTGCAGGCGAGAGATCCTTGGCCTCTACCTTGAGGATCGCAAGATCTGATTGGGTATCTTTGCCTACAATTACTGCATTATATTCCGTAATTCCGTCGCTCAATACCACCTTCACCTGCGCCGCATCAGCGATTACATGCTCATTGGAAATGATATAGCCATCCTTGCTGATAATAAAGCCGGATCCGGAGAATTTCGTCTCCTCTCCCGCTTTTTGAGATACCAGAATCCCTACTACGCTATCCTTCACCTTTTTATTAATCTCGGTCAAGGAAAGGGCTTCCCCCTTTTTCTTCTCATTGGTGATCTCGGGCGCATTATATACCGTCCCTTCCTCTCGCTTGGCAGGGCTCTCCGATTGGTCTTTTGAAGGCTGCTTCTGATCAGCAGGCGTTTCCGTAATAACGCTGCCCTCTTGATTCTGCCCGCCTGCCGTTTGCTTGATTCCTATCACCTGCGCCACCGTAATAACAACGCAGCAAATCAGCATAATCACTCCGGCAAATACCGCAGCAATGATAAAGGGAAGATTGCGATCCTTCTTTTTTTGAGGCGCTTGCCATGGATTTTCATAATTCTGATAAGGATTCGGATTCTGATAATAATAGCCGCCCTGCCAGAAGGATTGCCCCGCTGCCGAAGGATCGGCGGCAGGCTCTTGCGCCGTTTCTTCAAACGCTTGCTGCTCTGCTGCAGCTTGCTCAGCGGCAGGCTCTGCCTGCTCGCCCATCTCCTCTTTCTGAGATGCACACGGCTGCTCTACCGTATTTTCCTCATTTTGATCTTGGGGGAATAAATCCCGATTTTGCTCATCCATCAAATTAAATATCTCCCTCTGCTTCTCTCAAAGAGAAGCTAAATTCAGCAAAACTGCCCTCTTTGGAGGTCAGTGTAATATCCTCGCCATGAGCATCAATAATGCTCTTCACCATATAAAGGCCAAGCCCTACGCCCCGCTTATTCTCGCCGCGGCTCTTATCGGTCTTATAAAACCGCTCAAAAATCCGCCCCGCTTCCGCTTCAGGAATTCCCTGACCGCTGTTGCGCACAAAAAGATGGATCTTTTCCTCCCGCTTCAGCAAGCCGATGGCAATCTCTCCGCCCTCAGGCGTGAATTTCAAAGCATTGTCCACTAAATTATAGATCACACGATAGATCGCATCTTGATCTCCCAGCCCATAAATTGCCTCTTCCGGCACGCTCAAGGAAAGACGAATCTTCTTTTCCTCTAGCCGATCCTCCATGGTAAGAAGCACCCGATGGGTGGTTTCGGTCAAATTAAAAGGCTCCATTTTATAGGTGATTTCTCCCGATTGAATCCTCGCCACATCCAGAAGATTATTTACCATACGAGAAAGTCTTCCCACCTCTTCCGAAACCAACGCCAAATATTTATGCTGCAGCTCCGGCGGAATGGTTCCGTCTAAGATCCCGTCGATAAACCCGCCAATGGTGGTCATAGGGGTGCGAAGCTCATGGGAAACATCCGCAATGAATCCTCTTCGCATCGTCTCCAACCGTTCAAGCCCATCCGCCATCCGGTTGAAGGTGGCCGCAAGGTCCGAAAGCTCCCCTTCGGGCGCCACGGTAATACGCTTGGAGAAATCCCCCTTGGTATAGGCGCGGGTAGCCACCACAATCTCATTCAAGGGCCGCACAATCTGCTTTGTAATAAAATAGACGCAGATAAAAGCAATCGCCATAATCCCCAATCCGCAGATCAGAAAGGTAGCCATTACTTCCTTCATGCGGGAATTTACCCGCAACTGGCGTGCCGTAGCAAAGACCCCGCCGATCGGGCTGCCGTCATCCCCAAGGATCGGGACACCGATGGTATAACTCTCGCCGAGAGATTGGATAAAAGTCCCCTGCTTTCGATAGGTCTGCCCTTGAAATACGCGCTCCACCGCCTCTTCCGCAAGCAGCGGCACTACTCCGTCCGGCAAGGTCGTTTGCACCACCCGCCGCCTTTGATTGATAATAACCACCTCGCAATTGATGGTCTTTTTCACCGTCTCGATAGAGCCGGAAACGATAGAGCCTACAAATACATTATAATTAGCGGGCATCCCCTGCAGCATGGAAGCCACCTGCTGGGCCGCATTTTCCATCTGCCGATCCTGCTCCTGCACATCACGAATGGTCAAAACCCCCGTGGTTACGGTCCCCAGCGCAAATATGGTAATCAAAATCACCAATGCGCAAGCATTAAAATAACGAAAAAATATTTTTTTATGCACTTATTCCATCGTCTCAAATTTATAGCCGATTCCCCATACGGTGCGAATGGCCCATCGATCTGAAACGCCCTCCAATTTTTCCCGAATCCGCTTAATATGCACATCTACGGTACGGGAGTCCCCAAAATATTTGAATCCCCAGATCTCATCCAAAAGCTGATCCCTTGTATAGACCCGATTGGGATTTTTCGCCAAATGGTAAAGGAGCTCGATCTCCTTGGGCGGAGCATCCACCTGCTTTCCCTTTACCACCAATTTATAGTTGGTCAGAGAGACGTATAAATTATGATGCTCTACCTCCTGCCGATTGTCATCAGCGGGGCAGCCTGCACGGCGCAAAACAGTCTTCACCCGCGCCATCAGTTCCTTAGAGTCAAAAGGCTTTGTAACATAATCATCCGCTCCCAGCTCCAAGCCAAGGACTTTATCAAAGGTCTCCCCCTTTGCGGAAACCATAATAATCGGCACATTGGAGCTCTTGCGAATCTCTCGGCAGACCTGCCAGCCATCCATTTTGGGAAGCATAATATCCAAAAGGATCAAATCCGGATCAAAGCTGCGGAATTTTTCTACCGCCGCCTGCCCATCCTCGGCGGTCTCCACTGTATAGCCTTCTTTCACTAAATATAAGGTAAGTAACTCGCAAATATTCCGTTCGTCATCTACCACTAAAATTTTGCTCATGGTGTATACACATCCTTTCCATTTCAGTATAACGTTCTTTCAAAGAAAATGGATGAAAAAATTGTGAACAAATTTAGTCCAATGTCTTAAAAGGATGGAAAAATCTGTTTTTTACCTCTAAAACCGCCGTCCCCGCCGAAAGATCGGCAAGCTGACGATTCAGCTGCTGCTCCTCCTGCTCCTTCAAAATCAGATGAATGATCACGCGATCGGAAAAATCAGTTGAAAGAATCTCTCCGCTGAAATTTTCCAAAAGCCGCTGCACCCGATCATATAGCGGATAGCTGCATTGAAGAGAAAGCTCAACGCCCGCCTCCATCAGCGCAAGACCGGCTTTGCTCACACCGTCGGCCGCGCCCTTGGAATAGGCCCGCACCAAGCCGCCCGCACCAAGCAGAATCCCGCCGAAATAGCGGGTAACAACCGCCGCCGCATCGAAAAGATTTTCCTTTTTGAGGACATCCAGCATCGGCATTCCCGCAGTGCCGCTCGGCTCTCCGTCATCGAAAAAGCGCTCCACCAAAGGTGCTTTAATCCGATAGGCGGCGCAATTATGGGTGGCATCCGGAAATTCCGCTTTAATCCGCTTGATAAAGGCCTCTGCCTCCTCTACGCTCTGCACCCTTGCAAGAGTGGTGATAAAGCGGCTCTTCCGCTCCACAAACTCCGTGCGGATCTCTCCGGCCGGCACATAATAGCTTTCCATCCTCACCACTCCTCTCTAAAGTATAATTATAAATATTTATACTTTCGGCACACCATTTTTTATTAGTATATCACACTTTTTGGAAAAAGAAAAGAGGTAGTAGAAACTACCTCTTTCAAAGCTTAATTTTCATCCAGATAGTGGACAGCAGCAAGGCCTGCGGTAGCGCCGTCTCCTGCGGCGGTAACCAACTGACGGACTGCCTTTTGGCGGCAATCGCCTGCAGCATAGATTCCTTCGGTGCGGGTGCAGCAATCCTCCCCTGCCACAATGTAGCCCTCTTCATCCAGCTCAACAAGGGCCGAAAAAGGCTCATTGGCAGGCTTTTGGCCTACAGCGATAAACAACCCGTCGACGGAAAGAATCTCCTTCTCCTCGCCGAAGGTTACCTCAACAGAGGAGAGTTTATCTTCTCCTTGCAGCTCCGTTACCACTCCGCCGGTACGAATCTCTACATTAGCAAGGCTTCTCAGCCGCTCCAGCAGAACCGGCTCAGCCCGAAATCCCTCTCTTCGATGGATCAGGGTAACTTTTTGGCAAAGATCCGCCAAGGAAAGAGCCGATTGGACAGCAGAATTACCGCCGCCGACCACAGCTACATCCTTTCCCTTATAGAACGCACCATCGCAAACTGCGCAATAGGAAACGCCGGGAAACTCCTCCTCCCGAGGCAAGCCCAAATGGCGATGGGCCGCACCGGTTGCAATCACCACTGATTTTGCCTCGTAGGCCTCATCATCGGTGGTTTCGATCATAAAATGATCGCCTTCCTTGCGCACCTCTTTCACTTCTACCGGATCAATTTGGCCGCCGAAATGAAAGACCTGCTCTGCCAGCTTATCGGCATATTCAATGCCGCTGACCCCTAAAAGGCCGGGAAAATTCTCGATTCTCGCAGAGGCGGTGATCTGCCCGCCCAAGGCGGTAGATTCCAAAATCATGGCAGATTTGCCGGCCCGCAGCAAATAAATCGCTGCGGTCATGCCGGCAGTTCCGCCGCCTATAATGACGCAATCAAACATCGGCGCCCACCTTTTCTCTCTTGGTAAAAGCGCGGATTTCGGAAGCGTTGGTCATTTTTTCCACTCCGCTCTCGCTCTCTACAATCAGAGTGGGAGCACGGTTAATCTGATAAGCATCCACCAACTCACGATTGGCAGGATCCTCCGCATCCAGCTTCACATAAGCAATCCCCGCCTGATCCAGCATAGCAGCTGCCATCTTGCAATTCGGGCAGGTCTTGGTGGTGAAGAGCAGAGCGCGGCTTCCGCCGATAATCTCAGGCTCTGCATCAGCGCAACCGCAGCCGCAGGATGCATGGCTCTCGGGCACCTTGGTCATGGCAATGCCCTGATCATAGAGGCGGCGATCCTTGAATTCCTGCGCCTTACCATCGTTCCAGTTTTGCACAGGGCGATAGTAACCGGTAATCCGGCTGTAAACCTCGGTATTGGTGCCGCATTCGGGGCAGGTATATTGCTCGCCGGTGATATAGCCATGGTTTTTGCATACCGAATAGGTAGGCGACATGGAATAATAGGGCAAGCGATAGTTTTCCGCAATCTTTCTCACCAGATCGGCGCAAGCTTTCCATGTGGGCAGTTTTTCGCCCATGTAAGCATGGAATACCGTACCGGAGGTATAGAGGGTATGCAGCTCATCCTGCAGATCCAAAGCAGTAAAGATATCCTCGGTATAGCCTACGGGAAGGTGGGAAGAGTTGGTATAATAAGGAGTACCCTCCATATTGGCCGTGATGATTCCGGGGAAACGGCTTACATCATGCTTTGCCAAGCGATAGGAGGTAGATTCAGCAGGAGTAGCCTCCAGATTATAAAGGTCGCCATACTGCTCCTGATAATCGGAGAGACGCTCACGCATATGATTGAGGACTGCCTTTGCAAATACCTGACCTTCTTCGGTGGTCAGATTCTTCTGCAGCCAACGAGCGTTGAGCGCAGCCTCGTTCATGCCCACCAAGCCGATGGTGGAGAAGTGATTTTCAAAGGTACCCAAATACCGCTTGGTATAAGGATAGAGGCCCTCATTGAGGAATTTGGTAATGACAGTGCGCTTTACCTTCAAAGAGCGGGCAGAAATATCCATCAAGCGATCCAATCTTTGATAGAATTCATCCTCGGTGGCAGAAAGGTAAGCAATACGGGGCATATTGATGGTTACAACGCCCACAGAGCCGGTGCTCTCGCCGCTTCCGAAGAAGCCGCCGGTCTTTTTGCGCAGCTCGCGAAGATCCAAGCGCAATCTGCAGCACATACTGCGGACATCGCTGGGCTCCATATCACTATTAATATAGTTGGAGAAATAGGGCGTGCCGTATTTTGCAGTCATCTCGAAGAGCAGCTTGTTGTTCTCGGTCTCAGACCAATCGAAATCTCTGGTGATGGAGTAGGTGGGGATGGGATATTGGAAACCGCGGCCATTGGCATCGCCTTCGATCATCGTCTCGATGAAGGCGCGGTTGATCATATCCATCTCTTCCTTACAATCGCCGTAGGTAAAATCCATCTCCTTGCCGCCTACAATGGCAGGAAGATCCTTCAAATCTGCAGGAACAGTCCAGTCCAAAGTAATATTGGAGAAGGGCGCCTGCGTACCCCAACGGCTGGGGGTATTAACGCCATATACAAAGGATTGGATGCAATTCTTTACCTCATAGTAGGAAAGTTTATCCGCCTTTACAAAAGGCGCAAGATAGGTATCAAAAGAGCTGAACGCCTGGGCGCCTGCCCATTCATTCTGCATAATACCAAGGAAATTCACCATCTGATTGCAAAGGGAGGTCAGATGCTTTGCAGGAGCAGAGGTGATCTTGCCGGGGACTCCGCCCAAGCCCTCTTTAATCAGCTGCTTCAAGGACCAGCCTGCGCAATAACCGGTCAGCATGGAGAGATCGTGGATATGGATATCGGCATTGCGGTGCGCAGTGGCAATATCATCATCATAGATCTCGCTGAGCCAATAATTTGCAGTAATCGCACCGCTATTGGAGAGAATCAAGCCGCCGACCGAATAGGTAACGGTAGAATTCTCTTTTACACGCCAGTCGGATACGTTTACATAGCTATCCACCAAGGACTTATAATCCAAGAAGGTGGATTTCAGATTACGCACCTTTTCTCGTTGCTTACGATAAAGGATATAGGCCTTTGCCACATCGGCATATCCGCTCTCACTGAGCACAGCCTCTACGCTATCCTGAATATCCTCTACTGCGATCTTGCCGTTTTTGACTTTGCTCTCAAAATGAGCGGTAACCTTCAAAGCAAGCAGATCGATAATGCTGGGATGGGATTCCTTTTCCAAAGCATCAAATGCTTTTTGGATTGCAACGCTGATTTTAGATATATTAAATTCAGCCTCAGCGCCGTCTCTTTTAATTACGTTATACATCCTGTTTTCTCCTCTATCTTTTCATTATTTCATACATTTTTTATAGGTTTCCAGCCATGCGCGCTTAATCAGCTCCACACCGCCTGCCACCGGATGAACACCATCCTGCGTAAAGCAAGAGATGGGGCCGCGAGCGGCTGCATCATCAAATCTTGCCTGCAGATTGACAAACGGAAGATCATATTTATCCGCAATATGCTTTGCAGCATCAATCCGCTTTACTACTTCAGCGCGGAATTCGTCATAACCAATCGCATCGGTAGAGGTGCCGTGGGCCACATAAGGGCTCAAAATCATGATCTTCAAATTCGGCAGGGCTTCTTTGATCTCGCTGATCAGCATATCATAGATCCGCTCGAATTTTTCGGCATCCACACCATTTTGGCTGCCAAACTCATGCCAGACATCATTGACGCCGATCATCAAGCTCATCACATCCGGCTTCAGATTAATGATATCCGCCTTGATGCGGGCATAGACATCCACAATGCGATTGCCGCCGATGCCGCGGTTGATAAACTCATAAGCACCGGGCTCTTCAAAATTCATAGCCCCCGCCACAAACTTCGGATAGCCAGCGCCGAGAGATTCCGGATTTTTGCGATCCCTTCCTGCATCGGTGATGGAATCACCCTGAAACAATATTCTGATCATCAATCGATCCCCCTTAATTCTGCCGCCGGAAGAATTCCCTTGGCAATTTTTAGATATTCTCTCATTTCCTGATTGCTCGGCTGCTGCAGCGCACCGTCAGGCACCTGCTCCGCAGGGCGATATTGCTGCAGGAAATAATGCTTTGCTCCCTTGAGCATTTTTGCGATTTCCTCAATCTCAGCCGCCGTATGCAAGCCCTTTACCACCGTCGTGCGGAATTCATAATCAATCCCGCTTTCCATCAGCAAGCGAATGCTTTTCTCAATCGGAGAAAAATCCAGCCCCTTGCAGCGCACGGTTTCGGGATAGCGGGCCAATGAATTTTTTACATCCATCGCCACATAATCCAAAAGCCCTGCTTCTAAAAGCTCTTGCAGCCGATCGGGAAACATCCCGTTGGTATCCAGCTTCACCGCAAGGCCCGCCTTTTTGATCTTTTCAATCAGATCCTTCACTCCGTGATGGATCAACGGCTCTCCTCCGGTGATGCATACTCCATCCAAAAGCCCCTTCCTTTTATTTATATAGGAAAGAAATTCACTCTCTTCCATCAAAGGAACTCTCGGCCCGCGCACCAGCTGATAATTATGGCAATAGCCGCAGCGAAAGTTGCAGCCACCCAAAAAGAGGGTGCAGGCGGTATGGCCGGGATAATCCAAAAGCGTGAGTTTTTGCAAGCCTTCTATGGTCATATTCTGCCTCCTCTCACCCTTTTTTATTGCGCCTTTTCGCCACTCTCAGACGCTGCAGCGCAAACTTCCCTATGTAGCATACCTATTTTACACAACTTATAGGGGTTTGTCAATAGGAAAATACAAGATATTCCGTCGCCTCTTTTTGCAAAACACAAGATATTGTGTATTATGGTAACCAATCAAAAATGCCCGAAACCCGCAATCTCATGCGGATTTCGAGCATCAAGGGTGTAAAACTACCCCCAAAAAATTCTTTTTTCTAACCATAGAGAAAACCATAGATCGAGTCATTTCAGTCCCACGCATACGCACGTGCTTCTCCTTCAAATTCAGGAAGAAACTTGTGGGGGGCTTGCCCCCACAAGTTTCTTCCTGAACTCTTCACTACCCCGAATTTCGCTCAAAAATAAAAAAGCTTGCCTTTCGGCAAGCTTTTTTATGCATTTTCGGAGTGGTTTTTTTATACAGCGTAGTTCAAGATACCCTTGATCGCCTTATCAACCAGGTTTGCAACCTTCTGAGTCTCGGTTACGATGTTGTGGTTCTTCTGACCGAAGAGGGACCACCATTTGAGCATAGCAGACTTATCGTCGCCGGAGAGCTGGCGCCACTCATCCATCTGCAGGCCGAAATAGGTATTGTTAACTACAAACTCAAAGTATTCTTTTCTCTGAGCATAGTCAAACTGCAGATAGTTGATGGTTGCCTGATAATCGAAGATTGCCTCAGTAAAGCGGTTTGCCCAAAGCTCCATGAACTTCACAGCATAAATCGCATTGGAAGGATCCTTCATCTTCTTGGGCAGCATCATGGTATAACCGTAGCAAAAAGCTACATCCCGGCCGGTAGCAGTACCGCTGGTGGGATAGGGAACCCAGTTATACTGCTTATCATGGCAATACTTGAAGTTCTGATCATAAGCGTACTCATTCATCAGGTTCAAAGTATCCATCATCATAAGGTTGCCATCTTTATACATGGAGGTCCAGGAAGCGCCCTTCATATCCACGTTGTTGGCATTTGCAAGAGTATCCGCAATAAATTCAAATGCATCCACTACTTCCTGCTTCTTGAAGTTATTGATCAGAGCAGGCTCTTTTTGGGTATGATCAATTGCTACAGGATTGTAGCCGTTGGTCAAGCCGAATGCATACCAGATATCAGCATCGCAAGAATAATAGGAGCAGAGCTGCTTACCATCGGGAGTGGTGGGAGGTACAGACTGCAGCCAGTTTCTGAAGGTCTGCCAATTCCATTTGCCCTGTTGCCAGAGAGTATGGGGATCCTGCAGGCCAAGGTTCTTATTCAGAGTCTCATTATACCAAAGTACGTTTACAGCGCCGATAGGAGCGATGCAGCGATAGGTGCCGCCCCATTTGGTCTCCTCCAATACCTGAAGGTCAACGCCGGGAGAGTTGCCCAGATTCTGCATATTTACATAGGGATCCAGAGGCTGGCTCAGCTGCAAGCAGGTGGGGAACGCGCCTACGTGAGTAGGAATAACGTCGATCTTCTTACCTGCGTTCATATACTGCAGAGCCTGGCTCATAGACTTATCAAAACGAGAGGTAATATAGTCCACCTGAAGCTTATACTCGTTCTTCAGCATCTTGAACCATTCCCACTCACCCTGAAGCTTACCCTTATCATCTACATACTGGAAGGTATCGTAGGCGATTGCGGTAAGGAAGGTGATCTTCTTACCCTTCATGTCTGCCATCTTTACATTGTTCTTAACGAAGCCGGTGGTATCGATATCGAAGGAAGGAGCAACACCGCCGTTAGGCTTTTTAGCCTCGGTTACCAAGGGGTTGTTCTGCGCATCGTACTTCTTGCTCTCGTCATAGTTCTGGATTGCTTCATCCAAGGTGTCGGGCTTCTGGGTGGAGCCGCCGTTGTTGTTGGAACCACCATTGTTGTTGGAGCCGCCGTTGTTGGTGCCGCCATTGTTGGTGCCGCCGTTGTTGGTAGCACCGCCGTTGTTGGTGGAACCGCCGTTGTTGTCGCCGGCATCGTTGTTGGTATTATCATTGCCGCCGACATTGTTGTTGTTCCCATTGCTGTTGTTATTGCCGCCGATGGTAGCATTGCCCAAAGCGCCCAAGCCGCCTTCGTCGACGTTGTTGCTCTTGCAGGCAGTTGCCATCGTGGTCAGCATCAATACAGCCATGATCACAGCCAATACTTTGCAAATCTTTCTCATGTTGCAAACTCTCCTTTTCTTAATTTTATTAAAAGAACAAACTTTGGTTTATTCTAAAAATAACCTTTTATTTTACTGCCCATACTCCGCCGAAGCGATCGATCATCAAAGTAGCCATTCCGTTGATCGGATTCTCGCCGGCTTGATAATGCTCAGCCTTCAGATATTTCACACCGCCTTCGGTAATGAAATAATCTTCCATCTCGATTACAACCATATCCATGGGATCAATACCATCCATATTGATATCCCCGTTGGTGGTGCGATAGTAAGTAAAGAGATCCCCCGTCTCCATTCTGCCGGTACGGGAAGAGATTCGCTCGATTTCCACGTTTTCCAAATCGATGATTTCGCCGGTAATCAAAGATTTAGCTACGATATGAGCGGTCTTGCCATCAATATTAGCATCTGCAGAAAGAATCTCTACTGCCACATCGGCAGTCTCTTGCGCTTCTTCGAAAGCGATATAAGAAGTGCCGGTATAATCCAATACAACGGTAACGCTTCCATTGAAGTTTACAGCGCTTGCATTATTGAAGAATACATGGCGTACATAGATATTCTCGCCGACCGTCATCTGCTTCAGGCCGGATACCTCATCAACCCCTTCTTCATACTCGGCAAGCTCTACGGTAGTGCCGTTGGTTACATGCAGTGTATCGTTGGATTCATAGAAATTAATGAAATCGCCGCTTTGCAAGGTAGAGGTCCCTTCATACACCACATTGCGGTCTTCATAGATATAGGTTTTATTATCATAGTAACTGAATACAGAGAGATAGTTTTCATTCGCGGTCATTACCCGACCGGGGATCCATTCCAAGGCCAGCACCAAATCCGCATTGTTGGTAGAAGCACTCTTGATGAAGGTGAATTGCAGATTCGGGCGGGTTGCCACATTTTCACCGGAGCCGGGAACAGGGCGTGAAACCATTTTATAAAGATTGTAGGTATCGTTATTCGGCCAAGGAGCATCATTCAGATAACGAGGGGTGTTGGCATACATGGCGAAAATATCCGTACCATCCAATCCGCTTACCGAGACATTGTTGGTAATTGTCAGCTCGGAAAGGCTCTTGGTATAAACCATGGGAGATTGGATCTCATAGCCAAACATCTCTTCATCCTCGGTATAGGTGGCAGAGCCGTCTTTATCCATATAGAGCACTAAGATGGGGAAGCCCACAAACTTGCTCATATCCATTCCGGTGCTAACCTGCACACCATTGGAGAGAAGCATATCGCCGGTAACGTTTTCATACTCCAGCGGTCTCTCCTTGGCGGCCCGAACGAAAAGGCTGATGTAATCGCAGCCGTAAATCTCGGTTGCCAAGCAATTCAGCCGCACATCGGCCTCCAGCTCGAAGTAGGTAAACATATCATCACTGATCATGCCGGCTTGAGGATCATAGATCATAGCGTTGGCTACAGCCACAGCCGCCTGCTCTCTATTGATGGATTCGCTCTCGGCGCTGATCTCTGCCAGAGAAAATACATTCTCTTCGAAATTCTCGCTGAAATTCTCAAAGGTATAGTAATCATAGTAGCCCTCGGGCTCACCGCCATCCGGCGCTTCGAAATATTCGGCATAGGCCTCTTCTACGATTCCGCAGACCTTTTTGATCAAGGTAATGAATTCCTCGCCGGTAATATTTTTATCTGCTTCGAATTGATTATTGGGCACATATTCGGAATTGATCAGCTGATAATCCATTGCCCAAGCCACATAAGGCTTAATCATTGCAACGTCGCTGATATCACCGGTCTCTCCCATTTCATCGAAATCGGTATTCATGGATGCATAATCTGCGATCTCGTCGTAATTATAATGCAACATCCGATAAGCGATTCGCAATGCTTCGCCGCGGGTGATTTTTGCTTCGGGATAAAATGTACCGTTTTTCATGCCCGATACAATCCCGAGGCTATCTGCAAATTTGATCTGCAAAAGGGCAGCGCTGCTCAATGTAGTATTGAAATTCTCGCTGACATCCTCGTAGCTAAGATCCTCATATGCAGCAAATGCGGAAACGCTCATGGTCAGCACCATCAGCATTGCCACGATCACCGCCATAAGACTTCTTAAGGTTCTCATTCAGTTACCTCCATCTCTCAAAGGGAGACTCAACCCCCATTATTACATGAATACATTATATATAATAATAAATCAATATGCAAGCAAATTATTGAATTGATCTGCCTTTCCAATCGAATTTGTGAATTATTAATAAATTGTGAAAATAAATTTTGGTAAATATCACAAACTAAAATACATCGTCCTTTCAGCAGATTTCCGCCTTATTTCGATCCTGAAAAGACTCCTTAATAATCCTCATTTTTCCTATTTTCATTATATCGGATGTTTTTCGGAAATGCAACGATTTCAAAGAAATGTAACATTAATGTAACATAACCCTGTCAAATTGCACAAATTCAGCAAAAAGCCTTTAGCCACCTTCCACAAAGCACCATCCTCCCCATAAAAAACTCCCCGATGGTTTTTCATCGGGGAGTTCTTTTCTTTATTTGAGAAAATCAATCGGCTTATTTATAGAGACCGACCTTTTCCTCCAGCTGAACCATTATGGTAGCAATCTGCGCGCGAGTGATTTTATCGGTGGGGTTCAGTTTATTATTATCTCCCACAATCACGCCTGCGGCCACGCATGCTTCCACATCCGCTTTTGCCCAGTTAGCAATCTTATTGGCATCGGTATAGGAAGAGAGGTCCGTTGTGCCGTTAAGATTGAAAATTCTGGCAATAATACTCATCATCTCTTGGCGGGTCAAATGGGCTTTGGGGGTGAAGGCAGTAGAAGAAGTTCCTACCATATAACCATTAAAATAGCAAACCTTCACATAATCTCTTGCCCAGCTGCCGATGGACTTAAGATCGGCATAAGGCAGAGTTACCTTGCTATAGGCAGTGGGATTATAGCCAACCAAGCGGCTGATGATTACCGCAGTTTCCTGACGGGTAACATTATCGTTGGGGCGATAAGCAAAAATCTCTTTGCCGGTTTCGTCAACACCGACCTTGCTTCCCACCATCATACCGGAGTTGATCACCTTATTAACATACTCGGTATACCATTTTCCGTCCTTCACATCATTGAAGGTGCCGGGGAAGAGAATCTTTTCAATCTGAAGGGTATAGGAATTGCTGGCGCCGTTTTCTGCCACGCATACTACATAATAAATACTGGTGGGCAGCTTGGTTTCCAGATTAAAGGTCCGCACGTCTACAACGCGATTATCGATTGTAACGGGAGAAGAAGCATAGCCCAAAGGAATGGTTCTTTCTTCGTCGGCATAAACAGATACGGTAGCATAGAGGCTATCGGTAACAAAATCAATGGACACCTCATCACTTACACCGCTGGCCGCTTGAATTTTACCGTTTAAGATAGAGAAAGAGTTCACACCGTTGACACCGATAATGGTATTCTTATCCGACCGTTTCCCGTTTTCTACAAACAGCACATAAAGATTGGAGCCCTTCTGATCCTTCACCTGCACATAGAAGGTGTTGCGCCCTTCTTCCAGCTTCAATGCCCGAAGCGCACCGGAAGCAGAAAGCTTTTGGGTGCAGGCCTTATCGGCATAGATTGCATAATTTGCGCCGGGGGTTACATCAAAATCAAAGGTCTGCTCAGTGAAAAATCCATCGCAATAATAGTAGACAAGCTTATCGTTGTTGACCACCATTGCATTGTTATCCGGCTGTTTTACGCTCAGAATACCGGGATCCATATTTTCCGAACGAGGACGGATAAACTCCAAAGTATATTTAGAAGTGGAATTCTTATCCTCGGAAACAACCTTTACATATACCGTATAGCCCTTATCGGCAGATTCGCTATAAGGAATAAAGCTGCCCAGTTTGCCGCTCAAGGGAGTGGTCTGGCATTGAGAATCTTCCCAAAGGGTGTAGGTAGCGCCGGAAGAAACCTCCAGCTCGCAATTGAAAATCGCGGTATCAGCGCCTAAAACATACTTATAATAGTTGCCGGTTACCACGGGAGCGGGGACTGCAACAGTATCAAAGCTTACCTTCAAAAGCTTAGACTCGGTGCCCTCATCATTGAGGAGATAGAGGCGATAAACAGTAGTGCCGGAGCCGTCTGCCGCAGAAACTGCGATAAAGCGCTCGGTCTCTTCCCCATCAAAATAAACCACCTTATCCTTAACTTCCTTTTCCAAGGTAGCCGTCTCGTACATCTTCCAAGTGCTGCCCTGATCAACGCCGAGAACATCGCTGAAATCATAAAAATCTACGCCTTTGCCGCGGAAATCCACTTGAATTTCTTTCTTGGCATCATTCAATATAACGCCGTATTGCGCCGCATCCAAATTAACCTTCTTAATTTCAGCACCGCCCACAAGAGTCTGCATATCAGCATCTGCATAGTAGGGGCAATAAACAAAATCAGTTTTAGCATCTTTTATAACGCGATTTTCACTCATCGGGGAGGTATAATAGTTGCGTGCACAATCCAAATATGCAAACACCTGAGAATCGATGAAGCCTACGCTCTTGGGAATCTCGAAATAGTTTTCATTAATTTTGATAAGGAAACGCGCCTTGGTGTTATTGGAAACGCTCTTTACATAAGGGAAGTAGAACGGAGTTTTCTTAATGCCCTTAAAGGTGTTGCCCACCACATTGATATTGAGGCCGGGCACAGATTTCAAGGCCAAGTACTCATTTTCGACAATATAACCGTCTGTGATATTATTAACATAGTTGCCGGTCATGGACACAGAATAAGCAGAAGGATAGTTCAGATCGCCGGGATCATAGCTGAAAATGGTGCCGCTGTTTTCCCAATAGTTATTTTCAATGTTTACGGGAGTGCCCATAGAGGCGCTGGCCAAAGAGTGGGTGTATACCGCCTTACCGGTATTATTGCAATAATTGCTGCGGAAGGTAATATCACCGAAGCCTGCCACGTTTACAAGGCCTTTGGCATTCAAAAAGCGGTTGTTTTCAACCAAAAAGTCCAAGTTATTACCACGGCCGATATTGAAAACAGTAGCTGCAGTACTATCGATAATGCTGTTGCGAATATAGGTGCCGTAGCGGGTCTGGCCGCCCTGATCGCTGGCGCCGGAAATGGAAAGGTTGGAGCCGCCGCCGAAATAAAGGCCATCCATAGTGAGTCTGGCATTAGGCTTGAAGATTACAAAAGAATTCTTCACTACAGCCTCGCTTGTAAGGCTGGAAACCCCATTTGCGGCAGGACGGTTGGGATTGGGCTCCGCAAGATCCAAAGCATTGGCGGCATTTGCCACCTTATTGGGGGTAATTTCTGCATAAGGGCCATAGATCTTCAAGCCGGTCGCTCTCAGATTGACAGTGCCCGTATATACACCGGGGGTAACATAGATCGTTATGTTATTTACTGCCGCATCGGAGGCCTCTCCGATTGTGGCAAATGCATTACGCCCCATAAATGCTTTATAGGTTGTGCCGCCCAGCACTACATTTACCTGCTTGCCGATAGCAAGGCCGCTCCATGCGCTGCTTACGACAAAGCAATCATTGGGCAGAGAAATGCCGGAAACCTCCAGCCCTACCTTTACCTGCTCAATGGCCACAGGGCCGCCCAGAGCGCTTTCGGCAGAGACGTTTACCGCAATGCAGGACATCATGGTAACCATCATCACCAAAGCCACCAAAGCAGCAGCTAATTTCTTCATTTTCATCATTCTTACAACCTCCTGTCAGAACGTCGATCAGCGTGTACAAACCGCAAAAATCGCGACTTGAACATAATTCACCGATGATACATTAATGATATTATATTTTAAGATGGTCAAAAAGTCAATAAGACCTTTCGGGTTTTTAAAACATTTTTGCTTGTTTTGAACGGTTTTGTAAAAAATAACTAAAAATATTTTTTATTTTTGTTGAGTTTGCCACCCCCTTGACAAGACCTTTTTTATGGTTTATAATGACTACATTGTGATCATGTGCTGCCGATGC
>JAZMZQ010000022.1:0-3883 GCA_045586045.1 Eubacteriales bacterium | reverse complement strand
TTGCCGCTGCAGGCGGGCATAATTTGGCCATGAGCGGACCTCCGGGAAGCGGAAAAAGCATGCTGGCAAAGCGCCTTCCCACCATTCTGCCGCCCATGACCTTTGAGGAGGCATTGGATTGCACCAAGGTCTTTTCCGTAGCGGGGAAGCTGGAAGGAGAAATCCGCAGAGTTCGGCCCTTCAGAAGCCCCCATCATACCTCCACCTATGTGGCCCTCTGCGGAGGCGGGGCGCACCTTACGCCGGGAGAGCTTTCCCTCGCCCACAACGGTGTCCTTTTCCTGGATGAACTGCCTGAATTTATGCCTCAGGTATTGGATTCCCTTCGCGCACCATTAGAAGATAATGAGATCACCATCGCCCGCGCCAACGGCTCGGTAACTTATCCTTGCAATGTGATGCTGATCTGCGCCATGAACCCTTGCAAATGCGGCTATCTTGGGCATCCGACCAAAAAATGCACCTGCTCTCCCGGGCAGGTTCAGCGCTATCGCAGGCGGGTATCCGGCCCCCTTTTAGATCGCATTGATCTCCACGTGGAGGTGCCGGCGGTCTCTTATGATGAACTGAGCACCAAGGCGGCAGGAGAGCCCTCTGCCGAGATTCGAAAGCGGGTGATTGCCGCAAGGGAACGGCAGCTTGCGCGCTATCGGGAGGAGAGCATCAATAAAAACGCCGATCTTACCTCTCCCATGGTAAAAAAATATTGCCCCCTCTCCCCTGAAGCAGAGCAATTCTTAAAGGAAAGCTTTGATCAGATGGATCTTTCTGCAAGAGGCTATTACCGCACATTGAAGGTGGCCCGCACCATAGCGGATTTGGAAGGCTCTGAGCAGATTGAATTTGCCCATGTGGCCGAAGCGCTAAGATATCGAGGATTGGATGAAAAATAATTAAAACAGGCTGTGAAAACTTTGATTTTCACAGCCTGTTTTTTATTCTTCATAATCTAAAGTAACGGTAATAAGATTGGTAAGAATCCCGCTATTGCCTTTATAGGTGATCTTTTGAGCGGTATCAATCATAATCTTACTGATTATTCCCTGATCGTCTATATAATACTTACGGGTCTGAGAAGCCATTTCCCGCCGAATCCCCTTTTCATCGGTCATGGAAAACATCTGATCCAATTCGCTGTTTTTGATCACAACGGTAATAATCTTCTCCCCTTCCGCCTCTTCCATGGCAACCGATTTATAAAAGCGCTTGCTATAGCGAAAATTATGGTCAATCCGAAAGAGAGAAAGGGTGCTGAAAATATTCTTTTCATGATCCAGCATATCCCCGCTCACATTGGTAACATCGATCCATTGATCGGTGGAGAAATCCATCTGATAGGCCGCTTTACCATCCCCATAATAAGAGGCCACCATCTCATCGTTGGTAAAATCATTTCGCTCGAAAGAGACACGGTTTTGATCATCCACACGGAAGGAATATTCAATAACGCCTAAGGACTCTGTCTTTTCCACCACGGTATCCTGATTCTTGGTAACGACCGTAATCTCCCCTGCTTTTTGAGCAATGGTTTGCCGCACCGCCGCCTCATATGCAGCAAAGGCCGCATCGGTCTCGGGGGTATCTTGGAATTGATTGCAGCCGCAAAGACCGATCAAAAGCATAAATATAATGGATAAGGCCGATAATTTTTTCATTTTTTCACCCACATTCGTAATATGAATTTATTATAAGCATCCTTTTCTTCAAAGTCAAGGAGGGTATTCATGAAATTGACGGACTTAAATGTGGGAGAAAAAGGGAAAATTCTGCAAGTACCTCTCCCCCGCCTTCAGGAGTTGGGATTGACGATCGGAACTCCTTTTCAAATCATCTCCCGCGGGCCCTTTAGCAATCCGATCGAAATTTCTTTTTATGAAAATTATCTGCTGATTGACCGCAAGACCGCCATGGAGATCGAGGTGTCCCCATGCGGCTGATGCTGATCGGTAATCCCAATACAGGGAAAACCACCATTTTCAATCATCTTACCGGCGGCCATCGGCATATCGGAAATTTTGCGGGCGTTACCGTGGAATATGCGGTTGGCTATTATGGGACCATCGAGATTATTGATCTGCCGGGGATCTATTCTTTAGATCCCTATTCAAAGGATGAAGCGGTGGCAGTGGATTTTTTGAAAAAACACCCGCCCGATGGCATTATTAACTGTATTGATGTCTCCAATCTCCGCCGTAATCTGGGGCTGACCCTTGCTCTTACGCAATTACAAATTCCTATGATTATTGCCGCCGGTATGCTGGAAGAGCAGCAGGAATGGGAGGCTGAAAAATTAGAGGCGCTTTTAGGCATCCCCGTCTTCCCCGCTCACCGAAAAAACCGCTGGGTGCCTGCCGTAATGATTCGCACCATTCTCGGGGAGATCAAAGCCCATCGGCTGCCGCCTTTATTTGAGGAAACCACCATGGCGGCACGTTTTTCCCGAATTGATCAAATGATTCCGCCTATATTGAAAAATCAAGCGCGCGAAAAAAGCGAAAAAATCGATCGTTTTCTTCTTCATCCCCTTTGGGGCACGCTTATTTTCATTGCGCTGATGACCGCTTCCTTTATCATGATCTTTCAATATCTTGCGCCATTTTTCTCAATGCCATTGCTACGCGGGATGGAAGGCTTTATGAAAATGGCAGAAGCGTTGCCGCAGCCCGCCCTGCGCGCCGCTATAATGGGATTGATCAGCGGAGTGGGAAGCGTCATCTCCTTTTTGCCGGCGATTCTCCTGCTTTTTCTCTTTCTTGCTTTTTTGGAAGATTGCGGCTATATGGCGAGAATTTGCTATCTTGCCGAAAATATTATGGCCTTTTTTGGGCTGACAGGGCGATCGATTGTCCCATTACTGATCGGTTTTGGTTGCACCGTCCCCGCCGCCCTTTCTGCAAGAGGGATTCCGGCGGAAAATCAAAGAAAGCGCACCATGCGGCTGCTCCCCTTCATTTCCTGCAGCGCAAAGCTTCCGGTCTTTGGCGCCCTTTCCATTCTGCTCTCTCCGCAAAAAAGCCTTCTCATCATTCCTCTTCTTTATCTTACAGGGATCGGCATCGGCTTGATCGGTTGCCTTTTTTCTTCTTTAGGGCATTCTCCCTTTTTAATGGAGCTTCCTCCCTATCGGATGCCTCGAATTTCCGATCTTGCCTATCGGGGCTTCGCCAGAACATCTGATTTTCTTAAAAAAATCTTTACCGCTCTGTTGCTCACTTCCATAGCGATTGCGCTCTTGCAGCATTTTACGCCCACATTCCAATGGACCGATCAATCCGAGCGCAGCATTTTAGCCCATCTCGCCCAAAGGTTATCGCCCCTTTTTGAGCCGATCCATTTAGGAGATTGGCGGCTGATCTGCGCACTTATTGCAGGGCTTTTTGCCAAAGAATCCACCCTTTCGACTTTAGCGGTGCTTTCGGCCGATCTCAGCGTATTTCACCCAGGGAATCTTCTTCCCTTTTTAGCATTCTTTCTTTTTTACCCACCCTGCATTGCCACGCTGCTGACCATGAAAAAGGAAAGCAACTCCTCTCTTTTTCCGCTCTCGGTCGCCATCACCCATCTTTTTATTGCCTATACAGCCGCATTTCTTTGCAACATATAAAAAATCCTCTATCGAAAAACGATAGAGGATTTCCGGACTGACAAAAAAGGCACAGACCACAGAAAATAAGAGAATAAACGAATTCTGCAGATTCTATAAATCAGCAAGGAAAAAGAACTCCTACTCTTTTTCCTTGCTTTCTCATTATAAGGGAAAAATCCGCATGATGATGCGGATTTTAATTAAACCTTTCTGCTTTTCGCCGATCTGCTCTCTACCGTACCTATGTACGCCGACGAGAACAGATCGACGAAATCTGCACTCTTTTTTGAGAGTCTC
>JAZMZQ010000021.1:0-1876 GCA_045586045.1 Eubacteriales bacterium | reverse complement strand
CAACAACAATGCGATAGGTGGGAGCCTTCTTAGCGCCCAGTCTTCTCAGTCTGATTTTAACTGCCATTTTCTTTTTCTCCTTTCAAAATCTCTAATTAAAAACCGAATCCGCGGCGTCTGCCTTTTTTGGAGTTCAGTTGTTTAACCATTTTTTGCATCTGCTCAAATTGCTTGAGCAAGCGGTTGACCATTTCAACCGAGGTACCGCTTCCTGCGGCAATTCTTCTGCGGCGGGTAGCATTCATCAAGGACGGATTTTCCCGTTCTTCAGGGGTCATGGATAAAATGATGGCCTCTGTGCGGGCAAGCTGGCGTTCGTCGATATGCACATCCTTCATCTGCGCGGCATTCATGCCGGGCATCATGCCAAGAAGATTCTCCAGCGGACCCATTTTTTTGATCTGCTTCATCTGATCCAGAAAATCTTGGAGGGTAAAGCGGTTCTTACGAAGCTTTTCCTCCAAAGCAATTGCTTCCTTCTCATCAAAGGCTTCCTGCGCTTTGTCGATTAATGAAAGAACATCTCCCATTCCCAAAATACGGGATGCCATTCGATCAGGGTGGAAGGGCTCAATATCGGTGAGTTTTTCACCGATTCCTGCAAATTTAATGGGTTTGCCGGTGATATATTTAACAGATAGTGCAGCACCACCGCGGGTATCACCATCCAGCTTAGTGAGCACAACTCCATCAATATCCAAAAGATTATTGAAACTTTCCGCTACATTGACTGCATCCTGACCGGTCATGGCATCTACTACCAAGAGAATCTCTTGGGGAGAAACCGCTTTTTTAATATTGGAAAGTTCTTCCATCAGAGCATCATCGATATGCAATCGACCGGCAGTGTCCAAAAGGACCAGATCGTTGCCATAGCGCTTGGCATGGGCAATGGCCTCTTTTGCGATCTTTACAGGATTCATTTCGCCATCGATCTTAAAGACGGGGACATCAACACCGCTGCCGACTACTTCGAGCTGGGTGATCGCTGCAGGGCGATATACATCGCAGGCTACCAGCAAAGGTCTGCGGCCTTTCTTTTTGAAATAGCCGGCAATCTTACCGCTCTGAGTTGTCTTACCGGTACCTTGCAAGCCAACCATCATGACAATGGTGGGAGGGCTGGATGCCATCTTTATAGTAGAAGTCTCAGAACCCATCAAGGCTGTAAGCTCTTCATTGACGATCTTTACAACCTGCTGGGCCGGAGTGAGGCTCTCAAGCACATCGCTGCCTACACACCGCTCTGAAACCTTCCCGATAAATTCTTTAACCACCTTAAAGTTTACATCAGCTTCCAGAAGAGCAAGCTTAATTTCTCGCATCGCGGTCTTAACATCCGCTTCGGTAAGGTGGCCATGCTGCTTTAGATTCTTAAATGCTTTTGCAAGCTTTTCACTTAATCCTTCGAAGGCCATTGATTACTCCTGTTTCAAAAAATCGGCGGAAATAGCGGCAATTTCTTTGGCGAATTGATCAACTTCTACCGATTTATGGTGCCGCTGATTGAATTCACGGATATTCAACGCGAGATTGCGGATTTGCTCCATCTGATCTTCTAAGCCTGAATAGCGGCGGAAGAAACCGAGCCGCGCTTCAGTCTCTGTAAGAAACTGCTCGCCGCGCTTGATATTATCGCGTACACCTTGGCGGGTGATATGCATATGCTGCGCAATTTCGGAAAGAGAAAGATCCTCATTATAATATAATTCCAAGGCATCTCTCATCTTGGGCGCTAAGATATCTCCATAGAAATCGATCAGCAAAGAAAACTGCAGATCCTTCATCCGATTCACCTCATTTCAATGTGTAAAGCATTTAACTTTACACATTATAATGGATCTCTTTCATTTTGTCAATAGATATATTGAATTTT
>JAZMZQ010000020.1:0-11001 GCA_045586045.1 Eubacteriales bacterium | reverse complement strand
AGCAGATCGGCGGAAAGCAGAAAATTTCAATCTAAATCCGCATCATCATGCGGATTTTTCCTTATAATAAGAAAGCAAGGAAAAAGAGTAGGATTTCTTTTCCCTTGCTGATTTATTGAATCGGCAGAATTCTTTTATTCTTTTATTTTCTGCGGTCTGTGCCTTTTTTGAGAGTCTCATCGCCCTGAAGGGGCACTATAATCTTTCGGATCCATCACCAACCATGCATTGGGAAGCTCTCTCATGCCATCCGGCTCGTCTCCGCTGGGATTGCTGACAACCTTCCCTTCATAGTACATTACCGAAGACGTCCCCCCATCCAAATTGGCGGCGTTATAAGCGCCCTCGTCCAGAAGCACCTGCTGCAGCTGCTTCATGGTAGCCCCCAAGGAGGAAAGAGAGCGGCCGTCGATTACCACCAGCAAGACCACTCCGTCCTGCCGCTGCCCAATGGCGGTGCGGGGCGCAATCCCCCATCCGCCGTTGCCGCGGATTTCTGCCGGCTCGCCGTTGATGATCAAGAAGGGCTTGAATTCGCAAGCGTCCTGAAGGTTCAGGGCCTCAATCTCTTCTTCTTTATATTTTCCCAATAGTAGAACGCCCTCTTGATTGAAGCCAACCACATTGGCATCTCCCTTATCGGGCTGCTGAAGGGCTTTGCCATCTAATACAACAAGGCCATTGGCCTGCCCGCGGCTTCCCTCCAGAAATCCGCCGGCATTGATGCCGCCCAGTGCACCATAGGCCTCCACCAAAGCGGGAAGTTTTTCTCCTGCATGGCCGAAATTCTCAGGGATTCCAAGATGCACCCAAGAAGGATCGGCAATCTCTAAGATATAGCCTTTATATCCAAGGCCTTTGATTTTTCTGAAGCGAATTCCCTCCCCGCCTTTTACCGTAATGGCGGAGGGATCGGTCTTGGTCTTCAAGGAAACCACTTTATTCCCGTCTAAGACCTCTTGAATCTTCTCATCCGAATAAAAGGTGGTCGCATAATATTGATGATTGAGGGTGGTCATGGCAGAAGTAATCAGCATTTCTCGGATAAAGGTGATGGGCCCGTAGAGCGCAAAAACCACCGCCAGAAATTCCGCAAGCAAGGCAACGCCGAAAGAGATGCCGAATTTCCCCCAAGGAAGCCGCCACCAGCGTTTCAAAATATTCTGTTTTCCGCAAGAAGATTTCAAACGCATAAAAATTCCCTTTCTTCATATTTAATAGAATTATACCCGCTTGATACCATTCTGTCAATTACAGAGAAAAATAATTCAAAATTATCGCAAATTTTACTTTACAAATCAGAATTCATCTGTTATAATGCTATTCGTCGTTGGGATATAGCCAAGTTGGTAAGGCAACGGATTCTGACTCCGTCATTCCGCAGGTTCGAGTCCTGCTATCCCAGCCAAAAAATCCTCGTTCTTTGAACGAGGATTTTTTATTCAAACCCGAAGGGTTTGGGTATGTAATCCATTCTCGAAGAGAATTGTATGTAATCGCCCTTTAGGGCGGATGGCATCAGCCGATAGGCTGCATTCTTCTTATCTTCGGGTTTGATTCCATGCAATGCTTACGCATTGATTCCATCCATCACTTCGTGATGATTCCATACCGCCTGCGGCGGATGATATACACGGCTTCGCCGTGATTTATGCAAGAGTTCAAATTCTTACAGCAAAATCATCTTTTGCAGCCCATACCAAAAATAATAAGCACACCGGTCGGTGTGCTTATTTTTATTTTTTTGCCCTTCTTCCGAAAGCCGCAGTAATATAAAGAATGGTTGCTCCGCAGAAAGCAAACGCGATAAAAGATGCCGCCTGCTGCGCATAAAGATGCATCCCGAAGAGGCCGCCCTGCTTTTGAATCAAAGAAATCAGCGGGCTGATGGCAAGGGTGGTCAAAAAGCCGACCACGCCGGAAACCGCTTGGGTTACAGCGATTGCATCGGAGCGACGCTCCACCTCAACATAATCATAAACCAGATTGATCAGTGCACTGTTGCAGCCGGCCATAGCAACGCCTTGCAAAATGGTATAGATCGTAAATATCAGCTTTCCGTTGACAGGAGTGGCAAAAATATTGAAGAAATATGCCAAGCCGAGAAAAGCCATGCAAAGCCGCAACATTACCGAAAAGCTACGCTTATCGGCAAAATTCCCCCAAAAGAAGCTAAAAGCAATCCGCACCCCGCTGCCGAGGAAGCTCAGCAAGGAAATAAAGAACATGGAAAAGCCCAGTTCTTTAGTCTGATAAGTACCGTAGAAGGGGACAGAGCTGTGAGTAGATGCATAATAAAAAGCAAAGATCAGCGCAATTTTCAAGATATTCTTATCTTTTAAGACCGCAAAGACCGCACCGCCTTTTTGAGTGGGCGCAGAATGCTCTTTTTCCACTGAGAGCAGCATGGTAAGGGTATGCAATACGGTGATAGCAAAAATAGTGATTGCGCAAAGAATAAAAGCCATCTGCATCTCGCCTTTGGCTTCAAAATGATCGATCACCGCACCCATGGCCATTGTAAAAACAATGCCCATCACTAAAGAAACCATTTCTTTAATAGAGGTAAATCTTCCGCGGATTTTATCATCTACCAGCGACATCAACCAATTGATCTTCTTCGGATGCGCAAGATTATAAAGAATATAGGCGCTCAGAATCACTACCACAAATAAGGCCGTCTTGATCTCTTTCGAGATAGAAACCCCCGGAATGAGATACAAGGCCATAAATAAAAGCTGATTGATCACGCTGAATATAACGACAAAACGCTTGGCACGCTTCGGCCTTACAAAGATCGAGCCAAGTTGAAAAAGATGGCCCAAAGCAATGACAGAGGAAAGAATACCCGTAATCTCATCGGAGATCCCGATAGAGGCGGTAAGTTTGGCAAGAAATGCCCCCGCCACCAAAATGGAGATCAGATATTCAAGGCTCGCCTCTAAAATATACATCAACTGACTTCTTTTAATCGGATCTTTCATCATTTATCATCCTTTCTCGGGGCAACCGATCCCCGTGCTACAAACTCTCCCTTGAAGAGAATCTGCTCATCATTTACATAATAAGGATTTTCAATTTTCCGCATCAGCAGCTCCACCGCCGCACGGCAGGCTTCTTCGGAAAAACTTTTCACTGTACTCAAAGGGGGATCCAAATAAGGAATAATGCTGATATCATTCATCCCCACCACCGAGACATCCTCCGGCACTCGAACTCCATGATTCCGAAAGCCCTTTATGATACCGATGGCAATATAATCATAAGCCGCCAATACAGCGGTAGGACAAATTCCCCTCTTCATCCATTGCTCCACAATCTCAATCCCCGCTTCTTCAAAGCGCTGCTTTCCGGTGCAAACCAATTCTTCCTCCACCAAAAGATCTGCCTCCTCCATAGCCGATCGAAATCGCCGCTCCGCTCCATAAGTAAGAGCCTCTCCGGCATAGCCGATTTTAGTATGACCGAAAGCCTTGAGATGCCGGATCGCTTCCCCTACTGCTTCCGTAGGATCAATCTCAATGGTATCAATATAAGAAGAATTTACAGAAGGCGAGAGAGAAACTGCAGGAATCATATTCGCATTTTTGATCTCTTTTCGATTGTTGATCAGCAAAATTCCATCCGCTCTGCAATAAGAAGAATAATAATTAAAAAGTTCTTCCTCCTTGGAAGGAGAGAAGTTGGTGCAGGAGATGGTCATAAATCCTGCATTTTTGGCGATTTCCTCCTCTAAAAGCCGCAGAGTGATTGCATAATAATCGCTGATAATTTCAGGGCAGATGACCGCAATGACCTTTTTATTATATTTATTCTTATTATACTTATCAAAACATCCTTGTTCGCGGGCGATCTCAAAAATCTTTTGGCGGGTTTCTTCACTGATCTCCTCGCTTCCGGAAAAGGCTTTGGATACCGTAGAAACCGATACTCCCGCCAATTCAGCAATACGCTTGAGTGTCATCCCATCCCCCCCTTATCGCCCCTCATTATACCTTCAACAGTTGAAGAATTCAATAGTTACGAAAAAGTTTCGCAACGAGTACTGTTTATAGGACTTCTGTTTTGATATCCTTTTCATTGAGGTGAAGCACTATGAAAAAAAATACCCTGGTCCGGCCTGAGATGCGCATTATCCCCTATGGCTGCGGATGGGAGGATGTATATCTGAATATCGAAGATATAAGCCTTTATTTTTCAATCAGTACGGTTGAAGGAAGTTCGATTCAGCAGCTACTGCGGCTGCTTTATTATCTCTATCCCCGCCAGCGGGATCCCATTCATGCCGATGATCTCCATTATTACTATGGAATTCGAGAGAAAAAAGGGGGGCTTCCGGTCGTAGAGCGGATTGTGGATCAGCTTTTCGATGAGCCGCTCCCCTACGGCTTTGAAGAGATCCCCGCCAAGGGGTCCTTTGAATGGAATGAGGAAGGTGCCAAAAGCCTTTGGACCATCATCCGCCCGCCCACCTATGAGACGGAATTTCCCATCACCCTGCAGATCACCCTACTGCGAGATCAAACCCTTCATTATACCTTTTCCCTTTCCTATAAAGCCCTCTGCTATGCAGTGGCCAAAGCCTGCACCCAAGTAATCAAGACCTTTGGATTCTTTGGCTATCACCAAGCGGTATATGAATGGGATATGAATCTGAGGTATCTTCTATTTATCAAAGCCATTGCGCTGGATTGCCTCGATACGATCTCGTTATCCTCAAAGGCCGGCCGCCCTTTTGCATCCAGCCTTCAAAATGAGCTTCAATTGCTGCTGGCGGAGATGGATTGAACCATCAAAAAAAGGGCTGCTACGCAGCCCTTTTTTTACTTATTTTTGAGGCAAATAGGTTTCCATGGGGAAGGAATCTGCAATAATCTTTCTTGCTTCATCCACATCCTTTACCGCGCCCATGGCGATCATCTGAGCAGAGAGATTGCCGAGGACCGTCGCCTCTACAGGCCCTGCATAAACGGGAAGGCCTGTTGCATCGGCGGAAAGCTGGCAGAGGAGAGTATCCTTGATGCCGCCGCCTACCATCCGCAGGCAATCGAATTTCTTGCCGGTAACCTTCGCAAGATGGGAAACTGCCTCTTTATATTTTTGAGCAAGGCTATAATAGATGACCCGCATCACATCCCCATCGGTCTCGGGGATAGGCTGATGGGTCTCTTCGCAAATCGCCTTCACCCGCGCAGGCATATTGCCCGGAGGAGAAAGCCGCTCATCATCCACATCGATGATGGAAGGGCAGCTGCTCTCCAAGGCCATATTCTTCAAATCCTCGAAGGAATAATCCTTGCCTTTTTTCTTAAAATAGCGCTTGGTTTCCTGAATCAGCCAAAGGCCCATGATATTCCGCAGGAAGCGGACATTTCCGTAAGCCCCGCCCTCATTGGAAAGCCGCGCCGCTCTTGCTTCATCATTGGTGATCGCCTCATCCATCTCGCAGCCCAGCAAGCTCCAAGTACCGCAGCTGATAAAGGCGGTCTCCTCCCCTGCTTTGGCGGGCACTGCCAAGACAGCGCTTGCCGTATCATGGCAGCCTACCGATACCACTTTGGCAGGCTCAATCATCAGCTCCTCGCAGAGAGCAGGCGTAATCTCGCCCAAGACAGTGCCGGCATAATGGATCTTGGGGAAGATGCTCTTCTCCAGCCCCAGAGCGGCAAGGAGGGTCTCATCCCAATCCTTGGTGCGGATATTCATCAAAGAGGAGGTCGAGGCCATGGAATAATCGCCGTTTTCAACGCCGGTCAGGAAATAGCCGAAAAGATCCGGCATCATCAAAAGCTTTTTAGCGCTCTTGAGCATCCAAGGCTGCTGCTCCTTCAAAGTATAAAGCTGATAGAGGGTATTAAAGGGCAGATAGGGCACGCCCGTCCGCGCATAGATTTCCTTCTCGGGGATCAGATCAAAGAATCCGGGGCCTACCTTTGCATAGGCAGTATCCCGATATTGCCGCGGGGTACTGATCAGGCGGCCGCTCTCGTCCAAAAGGCCGAAATCCACGCCCCAGGTATCAATGCCCACGCAATCCACTTTCCCCGCCTTCATCAAGCCCTGCTTGATTTCATGAAAAAGGCGATATACATCCCAATAAAAGGTATCCCCCACCAAGACAGGGTCATTGGAAAAGCGATGGATCTCTTCCATTTTGATCTTTCCGTCTTCTAAAGTGGCAGCCATAGCACGGCCGCTGGAAGCGCCGAAATCGAATGCTAAAAATTTCATCTTTTTATCTCCTTGACTTCATTCTTAGGTTTCTTTCTAAAGTGTATCACATTCTTTCAAAAAAAGAAAGGCTTTTATTGACCTTTTTTAGGGATAGGTGTATAATTATACCAAATCATTAAAGGAGACTACCGCATTGAATATTAAAGCAGCAGACCAAAAAGCAATGGAACGCATCGCCCCCGCCATCGAGCAAGCGGAGCAGATCGCATTTTCGACAACCGAGCGCGTGCTGAATGCATTCCGCGAGGAGCGCGTAAGCGAGAGCCATTTCGCAGGCTCCACCGGCTATGGCTACGGCGACCGTGGGCGGGATACCTTAGATAAGGTCTTTGCCCATGCCCTTGAGGCAGAGGATTGCTTGGTGCGCCCCCAATTCATTTCCGGCACCCATACCCTTAATGTGGCTCTTTTCGGAGTGCTGCGCACCAATGATATCATGCTTTCCGTTACCGGCAAGCCCTATGATACCTTGGACGAGGTGATCGGCTTGGGCGAAAATACCGGCGAGGGCTCCTTGAAAGAATTCGGTATCGGCTACCGCCAGCTGGATCTTAAGGATGGTGCGATCGATTATGGTGCTCTGGAAGAAGCCTTGAAGGATTCTGCCGTTCGCATGGTCTTTTTGCAAAAATCCAAGGGCTATCAGGATCGCCCCACCCTCTCCTCTAAAGAGATCGGAAAGGTTGCAGAATTTACCCATAATCTGAGAAAAGATGTGGTGGTCATGGTGGATAATTGCTATGGCGAATTCTGCGAAGAGCATGAGCCCACCTATTACGGCGCCGATCTCATGGCAGGCTCTTTGATTAAAAATGCAGGCGGAGGCCTTGCTCCCACCGGCGGATATATTGCAGGCAGAGCCGATCTGGTGGAAAAATGCGCCTGCCGGCTAACCTCTCCGGGGATCGGCCGAGAGAGCGGCTGTACCTTAAATGTATTGCGAGAGCTTTATCAGGGCTTATTCTTGGCGCCCCATACCGTATTGCAGGCAAAAAAGACAGCCATGTATGCCGCCGCCATGTGCGAAGAGCTGGGCTGCCCCACCGCCCCCTCTCCTACCGATCCTCGCTATGATATCATCCAGACCATCACCCTTCAGACTCCTGAGCGGATGCTGGCCTTCTGCAAGGGCATCCAATCGGGCTCTCCGGTGGATAGCTTTGTAACCCCCGCACCTTGGGAGATGCCCGGCTATGATGCTCCCGTTGTGATGGCGGCAGGTGCTTTTGTCATGGGCGCTTCCATTGAGCTTTCGGCCGATGGGCCCATGAAACCGCCCTATATTGTATTTTTGCAAGGCGGCCTTACCTTCGAGAGCGGCCGCTTGGGAATTTTGCGTGCCATGGAGGAAATGAATGATGATTGATCTTCATCTTCATACCACCGCTTCGGACGGAGCGGATTCCACTGCCGAGCTTCTTCAGAAATGCCAGGCGTGCGGCCTTTCCCTGATCTCGATTACCGACCATAATTCCATGGCCGCTTATCAGGATTTGAAAGATCCCGAAATTCGCAGGCTTTTCTCCGGAAAGATCCTTCCCGGCTGTGAATTTACCGCTCAATATAAAGGGCAGCTCATTGAGATTTTAGGCTATGGAATCCATCCCATCGCGGCGGGTAATTTTCTCTCTACCGCCTATATCTCCAATGAGACACGCAGAGCCCTTCAAGAGGAGCAAATGATCGAAACCTACCGCAAGCAAGGATTTACCTTTGATGAAGCCGCTGTGCGAAAAAATTTCCGTTCCGCAATCCACCCCTTGACCGGAGAAAAATGCAAAGACACAAGAATCGCCTTCTGGCTGGAGCTGAATCGTTATCCGGAAAACCAGGCCCGCTATGCCGATCCTGATTCCTGCAATAATTATAAGAGCTTCATGCGGCGGGAATTTTCCAATATCAAAAGCCCCTTCTTTTTCAGTATGGAGCGGCTGCTCCCTTCTGCAGAGACCGTCTGCTTTGCCATTAAGAGCATGGGCGGAAAAGCCATCATTGCCCATCCGGGCGGCTATAATCAGCCTGTCTATGAGATGATGGAAGATTTGGTTAAAGAGGCAAAGCCTCATGGGCTGGAAGCTTGGTATTCCATCCATACTCCCGAGCAGAAAGCAGAGCTTTCCGCTCTTTGCAAAAAATATGGGCTCATTTTCAGCGGCGGCAGCGATTACCATGGCGCATGGCGAGAGTGCCGCGGCAATATTCTCGGGATGCCCCAGCTTTCGGGGCTGCTCCCCGAGCGAGAAATCCTTGAATGGGCAGAGCAAATGAACTTAATATAAAAAAGGAAGATGCAAGCATCTTCCTTTTCTTTTTATAACGCTTCAAAGGCTTCCATAAAAGCCGCCGCATTTTGCTCAATCAAACCCGGCTTAAAAACAGAAGACCCTGCCACAATGACATTGGCGCCCGCTTCGGTTGCCACCGAAAGATTCTCCAAGGTAATCCCGCCGTCCACTTGAATATGGATCTCCTTGCCGCTCTTGCGGATCATCTCCTTGATCGTAGCAACCTTGGGCATCATATCTGCCATAAATTTTTGGCCGCCAAAGCCCGGCTCAACGGTCATCACCAGCACCATATCGCAAAGAGAGAGATAGGGAGCGATCGCCTCAGCAGGGGTAGCAGGCTTCAGGGCAATGGCAAAAAGCTTGCCTGCCTCATGAACCTTCTTTGCAATGGCTTCTGCCTGCTCGGTCGCTTCCAAATGGATGCAAATCAGATCCGCCCCTGCGGCAAGGAAATCATCCATATATCGCTCCGGCCGCTCAATCATCAGATGGACATCAAAGAAAGCATCGTTGACCTTTCTCAAGCTCTTCATTACCGGCGCGCCGAAAGATATATTCGGCACAAACATGCCGTCCATAATATCAATATGAAGCCACTTTGCACCGCCTTCTACTGCTTCTTTGGCATCGGCGCCCAAGCGGGCAAAATCTGCCGCAAGGATGGATGGTGATAAAATATACTCCATTTTCTTTCCCTCTTTCATTCAAATGAAAAAGCATCGCGGCGCAAAAAAACTACCCGCGATGCTGCTTTTCAGATGATTAGTCGTCCAACTTTTCTACCAGCTCAACCAATGCGGTAACAGCGGCTTCTTCGTCTGCCCCATCGGCAATAATGTCGATGACAGTGCCTTTGGTAATTCCCAAAGAAAGAACGCCCAAAAGGCTCTTGGCGTTCACGCGACGACGCTCCCCCGCCTCAACCCAAGTAGAGCACTTGAATTCATTGGCCTTCTGAATAAAGAAGGTTGCAGGACGGGCGTGAAGACCTACGCTGTTGGTAACGGTTATTGTCTTAGAAAACATAAGATGTTCCCCCAAATTTCATTATTAGTTTATTAATATATTACCCAAAATTTCGGAATTCGTCAAGGCTTCTTCCATACTTTTGTATGTTTCACTAAAACATCAAATCTTACTGCCGGATTTTTAGTGATTTTTCTTCAATAAGGCCTTCAATTCCTCCGAACCAAGAAGCCAAAGAACCGCAAAATAGACCGCAGCGCCCGCCAGCAAGCCCGCCAGAAGGCCAAGCCCTGCGCCGGCATTTCCCCCAATCGCTCTTTCCAGAGCGATGCGGACCTCCCTCGCCGCCACAAATACAGCGCAGGCGCCTACCAAATCCTTTCCGATTCCCGCAAACAGCCTGCGATTATAGAGCATCGGCGTTACTTTTTTTGCAAAGAGCATCAAAATAGCCGCCATCACTGCCGCCGCAGTAAGAGTGCCCAACGCAAGTCCGAAAATCCCCGCTTTTTTCACCGCAAGCAACGAAACCAAAAGATTGACGCCGATGCCGAAAAAAGCGGTAATGACCGGCATCCGTACCTTTTGCATGGAATAAAAATATTTATTAAGAATCTCCTGATAAGAATAAAAGAGAATGGCGCAGCTATAGATGGCCAGCAAGGTCCCCACCAAAGCGGTATCCTCGGTAGTGAAACTCTTTCCTTGATATAAAAGGCGAATGATCGGCTTGCTGTTGCCCGCCAAAAAGGCCATTACCGGCACCACGATCGCCGTAATGGTGCCAAGCATCCCGCGGCAGATGCCTACCGCCGCCTCTTGCTCGCCCCTTGCAAAGCAGCGGCTCATCTCAGGGAAGAAAAGATTGGTCAGGCAATAAGAGAAAATTCCGGAAACTGTGAAATAGGCCTGATAGGCATAATTAACCGATGCCAGCAGCCCTTCCCCCAGATTGGAGCTGATATTGGTAGAAATCAGCTGATTGATGGGCTGGGCCAATGCCGCCACAAAAAGCGGCAAGGTCAGCACCAATACCCGCCGAAGGTGGGGGCTTTTAAGATCTATTTTGGGGGTATAGCGGAATTTTTTAGCCCGCAAGAAGGGCAGTAAGAATAAAAGCTGCAGCAGCCATCCGATGGTGAAGGCAACGCCCAACCCATAGATACCGAATTTTCGATCCAGCAGCGTAAAATAGAGGATCATGGCAAGATTGGAGACCAGCGAGACCAGTGCAGGGCCCACAAAGGAATTATAGGATTGCAAAATGCCGATAAAGATATAAACCCCTGCCGCCACCACCATCACCGGCAGGATGATCCGCGTAAGCGTGGTGGCAATGGAAAGGGCCTCGCCCGAAAGACCGCTCGCCACCATAAAGAGGGCCGCATCGGGGAAGATACACCCAATGGCGACCAAGCCGAAAGAAACCAGCAGCGCAATATTCAAAAAATTGCTGCCGAAGCGCTCCGCCTCCTGCTTTCCCTCTTTGGTAAGCCGCTCGTTAAATACCGGC
>JAZMZQ010000019.1:0-18307 GCA_045586045.1 Eubacteriales bacterium | reverse complement strand
CGCGGATCTTATCGGGATGAATCTTCATGGTGATGATCTTGGGAGCCCAATCCTTTACATCGGCGCGGGGAGCGGCGATGGCGGGAGCGATAACGTTATCTAAAATATGATAGCGAGCATCGCGGGTCTTGGTAAGAGCCTCGGCAATAATAGCCTCGGTCAAACCATCCACCTTGATATCCATCTGAATGGCGGTAATACCCTTCTTGGTACCTGCCACCTTAAAGTCCATATCACCGAAGAAATCTTCAATGCCCTGAATATCAACCATGGTTACAAAGCTATCATCGGGGCGGGTGATCAGGCCGCAGGAAATTCCTGCTACGGGTGCAGAGATGGGCACACCGGCATCCATCAGCGCCAAGGTGGAGCCGCAGATGGCACCCTGAGAGGTAGAACCATTGGAGGTCAATACATCGGATACCAAGCGGATGGTATAGGGGAATACATCGGCAGAAGGAATCACAGGCTCCAGCGCACGCTCTGCCAAAGCGCCATGGCCGATCTCGCGGCGGCCGGGGCTTCTGGAGGGGCGAGCCTCGCCGACAGTGAAGGAAGGCATATTATAATGATGCAGATAGCGCTTGCTCTCTACATTGTCCAGACCATCCAGCAGCTGCTCCTCGCTGACCATACCTAAGGTACATACTGTCATAACCTGCGTCTTGCCGCGGGCAAAGAGGCCGCAACCATGGACCTTGGGAAGAAGATCAACCTCAGCCCAGAGGGGGCGCATATCGTTGAGGCCACGGCCGTCAACACGCTTGCCCTCTTCGGAGATCCAATTACGAACGATATATTTCTGCAGCTTATACATGCAGTCGTCTACCAAAGAAGCGTTCTCGCCCAGCTGCTCATCAAAATGAGCATGAGCCTTAGCGGTAACTTCGGCGATTGCCTGATCCCGATCCTGCTTTTCGTAAACAACCAAAGCAGCTTTGGTATCCTCTTCGGCAAAAGCCTTTACAGCCTCGAAGAGATCGGCGGGAACATCATAGGATTCAAAGGTAAATTTCTCTTTGCCAAGCTCTGCTACAATGCCATTGATAAAAGCAATGATCTCGGCATTGGCCTTATGACCGGTCATGATGGCTTCCAGCATCTTATCCTCGGGCACTTCCTTGGCGCCGGCCTCGATCATGGTAACCTTCTTCTCGGTGGAAGCAACGGTTACAGCCATCAGGGATTTTTCTCTCTGCTCCTCGGTGGGGTTGAGGACAATCTCACCGTCTACCAAACCAACGGATACACCGCTGATGGGGCCGTTGAAGGGGATATCAGAGATAGAAAGGGCCACAGAAGCACCGATCATTCCAACGATCTCAGGAATGCAATCCTGATCCACTGCCATAACAGTGAGGTTGACGTTTACATCATTACGCATATCCTTGGGGAAGAGGGGGCGGATAGAGCGGTCGATCACGCGGCTGCTCAAAATAGCTTTCTCAGAGGGGCGACCCTCTCTCTTCAAAAAGCCGCCGGGGATTTTTCCTGCGGCATACATCCGCTCTTCAAAGTCCACGGAAAGGGGGAAGAAATCGATCCCGTCGCGGGGCTTTGCGGCGGCAGTGGCGGTGGCAAGAATTACGGTATCGCCATAGCGAACCAAAGCGCTGCCGTTGGCCAACTGAGCAAACTTTCCGGTCTCCACGATCAAGGGGCGGCCGGCAAACTCGGTTTTGAAAATCTTATGGTTTTCGTACATGTTTCAAATTCTCCTTCTTGATTTTTTCTTCCATTTCAAGAGGACCATTTTAGCACTTAATCCAAAAGTCTTTTTCAAAAAACTTCTCGAATAACTGCTAAATGCGCCGCTCCCAAAATGGGAAAGAGGCAGAAAGAGGAAATAAATCCTCTCTCCGCCTGCTTTTTTGACTTACTTTCTGATGTTGAGCTTTTCGATGATCGCACGATAACGATTGATATCGGTCTTGGTCAGGTAGTTCAGAAGATTTCTTCTGTTACCAACCATTTTCAGCAGACCGCGACGAGAATGATGGTCGTTGGGGTTCTGCTTCAGATGCTCGGTCAGCTCGTTGATTCTTGCAGTAAGGATCGCGATCTGAACCTCGGGAGAACCGGTGTCCTTCTCATGAAGCTTATTTGCTGCAATTACAGAATCTTTGATTTCCTTCTTAAGCATAGCTTTATCTCACCTTTCTATAAATTTGTCCGGCCGGAACTGAGACGCCGCTCGGTGAGAGGCGAACATCCAAGTTCGGTTACACTGACAATTTCGAATTATACTACATCTTTTCCAAAATGTAAATACCTTTTTTATTTTTATTTCAAACCTTGCAATTTAACTTCCTTAATTGTATAATAACTATAATATATTAAAATGGAGTTATTATGCGAAGAAATATTTTCATATCTTTCATATTAATCGCCGTATTCCTTATGAGCGGCTGCTCCTTCGGCGGGGATTTGGGCGCCATGCTCACGCCGCCTGCCATGAGCGTAGGGCAGGAAGCCCTTACCGGCGCCATTCGCGCCGCTATCGGCGAGAGCTATGAGCTGGTCTATCCTCAGGCCGGCCCGTATCGTACCGGCATTATTTCAGTGGATCTGACCGGCGATGATCAGAATGAAGCAGTTTGTTTTTATCGTGCCTTATCCAAAGGAGCGAAGCTTCGCTTTTTGGTAATGGAGAATCAAGGGGAAAATTGGTCTGTCTTGGCCAGAGGCGAGAGTGAAGCTTCCTCGGTAGGAAGAGTGGCTTTCGGGGATATCGACGGCCGCGGCTCTGCGGAGCTGATTGTGGGTTGGCAGTATCTCACCGAAGCGGATGGAAGCTTTGATATCTATACATTAGAAGAAGGAAAAGCCATCAGCCGGCATACCGGTCTTTACAGCCGCTTTGTTGTATTGGAGGGAGAGCCCGGCGCATTGGTGGTGATCAGCCGTAATGCGGAGAGCCGCGCTGTTACGGCCTCTTTGATCGGAAAGCAGCATGGAGGCATCGGCGTAGTCAATACCGTAGCCATGAATGATCGTGCTGTGGATTATCTGGCAGTGGAAGCAGGGCAAATCAAAGGGAAACTGCCTGCTGTATTTGTAGATGAGCAGCTGGAAGGCGGCCAAAGCGCGACAGAGGTATTGGTGATCAATGAGCAAGGTCGCCTTTCCAATGAATTGATCAATCAGGTAAATATGAGCACGCTGCGTTATACCGCAGTTACCTGCAGAGATGTCAATCATGATGAATGTGCAGAAGTGCCTACCGAGGTGATGCTGCCTTCTTATATGCGCAACGGTGTTTCAGAGAATCAATATCTGATCCAATGGAATTCCTATGATGGGCAGCAGCTTGAGCCTGTATCGCAAGCTTTTATCAATGTAACAGAGAATTTTTCCATTTCCTTTGCCAAGGAATGGGAAGAGAAGATGACCATAGAGCGGCCTGCAGATCACGATCGCGCCTATCAGTTTAAGAGCCTGAAAGGGGAGCTGCTGTTTACGGTGCAGGTCTATGGCTTGGCGGAGTATTCCGAAGAGCTGGGGCGCCAAGGGTGGCGAAAGCTTTATACCGATAGCGATCGGGTTTATACGGTCTATTGCGAGGAAGAGAATTCCTTTGGCATTACCTATACGCAGATTTACGGTCTGTTTGATGCAATTAGTTGAAGGGGTTGATGAGATGAAAAAAGTATTGGTTTTGGAAGATGAGGAAGCAATCCGCGGATTTGTGGTGCTGAATCTGAAAAGAGCGGGATATGAGACCATCGAGGCCGCCACAGGCGAGGATGCTTTGGTTCTTTTTGATCAGAATCCCGATATTGATGTGGCGGTATTGGATGTCATGCTGCCGGGAATTGATGGCTTGGAGGTCTGCAAGACCATTCGTGCATCCAATCAAAAGGTGGGCATTATTATGCTTACCGCCAAATCGCAGGAAAATGATAAGGTAGCAGGGTTGATGAACGGTGCGGATGATTATGTATCCAAGCCCTTTTCTCCCTTGGAGCTGATTGTGCGGGTGGATAGCTTGTATCGCAGGGTGCAGCTGATGAAGGGAAATGCGCAGGAGAATAGCGACGAGATTAAAGACGGCCCCTTTGTCCTCAATACCAAAAGCCGTCGGCTGGAAAAGAACGGAAAAAAGGTAGAGGTTACGCAGGTCGAATTTCAGCTGATGCGCCATTTTTTGGAAAATACGGGCAAGGCATTCTCCCGCGAGGAAATTTTCCGCAAGGTATGGAGCGAAAATTTCGGCGGCGATCGCCATAAGATTGTAGATGTCAATATCCGCAGATTGCGGCTGAAGATCGAGGATGATCCTTCCAACCCCGCTTATATTCAGACCGTATGGGGATTTGGTTATCGGTGGGGAAATGAATAAGCATCAATGGCTTGAAAATTTAAGAGCGAAGATCGAATCCCTTAAAGAGAAACTGCCGATTTGGGTGGATGTGGTCCGTAAGCATATTTTTACGGGCATTACCCGCCGTTGGCTGATCAATGTCTTTGGTGTTACCCTTTTGGTGGTGGTGCTGATCTTTACGGTCATGGGTGCGATTATCCAGAATTTCTACTATAACAACTGTATCAGTACCTTAAAGGCCAGCGGCGATTATATGTCCAAGTATTTTGAGCGGTATATCTACCCCGAATACCGAAGCATCTCCGCAGGGCTGATGGCGATGGTAGAGGATTTTGAGGATAAGAGCATTATGGAGATGCAGGTAGCCTCTATGAGCGGCAGCATTGCCTATTCTTCCACCGGATTTGAGATGGATTCTCTTTATGAGACCAACGATTTGCTGCAAGCAAGAGGCGGAAAGACCGCTCATTGGATCGGGAAATATCAGCCCTCGGGAGAGCAGGTGGTCAGTGTATCCATGCCCCTTTATACCGATGACGGAATTCAGGTGGGGACTTTGCGGATGATGTCGTCCTTAAAAGCAGTGGACCGCACGCTGATGCATATAAATTGGATGATTGTGGGAATCGGGTTCTTTATTGTCATCCTTACTGCGCTTACCGGCACTTATTTTATCAAATCTATTGTATTGCCGGTAGGCTTCATCAATGATACGGCGCTGGAGATCGCAAAGGGCAATATGACCGCTCGCGTGAAATTTGAGGAAAAAAACGATGAGATCGGCCGCTTGGGCCAGACGATTAATACCATGGCGGAAGAATTATCTCAAACCGAGCGGTTGAAGAATGAATTTATATCTTCCATTTCCCATGAGCTTCGCACTCCTCTGACCGCCATCCGCGGTTGGACAGAGACCATGCTGGCAGGGGCCGAGAATATGGATAGCACCACCAAGCGAGGGGTGGAGATCATTTACAGCGAGACGGAGCGCCTTTCTAAGATGGTGGAGGAGCTTTTGGATATGTCCCGCTTGCAAAACGGAAGCATGAAGCTTTCGGTGGAGCAGACGGATCTTTTGGCGGAATTTGAAGAGACGGTCTTCATGATGTGTGAGCGGGCCAAGAGCGAAGATATATTGATCGAATATATTCCGGAGGAGGCAGAGATTCCCGCCCTTGTGGATAAAGATCGGGTGAAGCAGGTCTTTTTCAATGTAATCGATAATGCGATCAAGCATTCTCATGCAGGCGGCAGAATCGAAATTGCTGCCCGCCTTGAGGAGCAGAAAGCACTTTTCATTGTGGAAGATCACGGCGAAGGAATCAGTGCGGAGGATTTGCCTCATATTAAAGATATGTTTTATAAAGGAAGCTCCCAAAAGCGCGGAAGCGGGATCGGCCTTGGAGTATCGGATGAAATTATGCAGCTCCACGGCGGTTCCTTGGAAATTGAGAGTACCTTGAATGTGGGCACTGTAGTTACCATCTCTTTCCCCATTGAAATGGAGAAAGAAGAGGCTGCAGATTGAGTTTTTTAGGAGGATGTGTTATGGCAGAATATGCATTGGGAATCGGGATCGGATTGCTATTCTATTTTTATACCGTAACCTGCGTCTTTTTCACTGTGCGGGTCGCCGCGTTGAAGGGAAGGCGGAAAAGATGGGGCTGGCTTGCGCTCTTTTTGGGTTTGATCGGCTTTTTGATTGTATGCTTCCTGCCGAATGCAAAGGGAGTAAGTGGGGAGACCAATCCCGTAAAGGCGGCATTTCGCCAAATAACAGGCCTCTCTCCCTTGGCCACATGGCTGATTGCAGCAGGCTTGGTGGTTGTTGTAGGCGGAGCGTTGATCGGCACTCGTTTGGGAATCTATTTGGAAAACCGTGCCTATGAGAAGGAATTGAGCGCCAAGGAAGGCAATGAAAATGCACTGGCTCCTGCTTCTGTATATGGGGCGGTGGAAAAGATTTTTGCAGGTAAGGGCCGCAATTATGCCATCACCGAGCAAGGAGATCTTTATGGCTGGGGCAATGTGGCCATTACTCCGCTGGATGAAAGCGGCTGCCTTTATGAGAAGGTGCAAAAGGTTGCGACAGTAGGGGAGACCACCCTTTTGCTGACAACCGACGGCACGCTCTACGGCAAGGGCAATAATGCCAATGGCCTGATTGCAGGCGCCGAGGAGAAGAATGTAAAAACCTTCACCAAAATCGAGAGCGATGTGGTGGATTTTGATCTGAGCGAAACCGCCGCTGCCTTAATTACCGAGCGGAAAAATCTTTATATTTGGGGCGTGAATACCTATGGCCAGTTGGCAAAGGATGTAGAAAAGCGAGCAGAAATCACCGATAAGATCGCATCCGATATCCAAAAGGTAGAGGTAACTGCCCGCTCGGTCTATTATCTTAACGAGAGCGGCGAGGTCTATGGAGTGGGCAATAATGCCTATGGGCAATTCGGCCTCGGCGATAAAAAGGTTCGCTACGGAGCAGAAAAGATCGCAAGCAGCTGCAAGGATTTTGCGGCAGGCGAGGATTTTCTGATGCTTCTTAAAAAAGACGGCAGTGTCTGGACTTGCGGAAATGATGCCTTCGGTCAGCTGGGTCGTAAGACAATGGAAGAGCTGAGTGAAAGCGAGAAAAAAGCTTTGGAAAAAGCAAAAGAAAAAGGCAAAGAAGAAAAGATCCAAATTAAGAAAGCCGCTGAATTCGGGCAGGTGGATCTGCCGGAAGAGGTCTCCGAGGTAGAGGGCGCAGGGCATAGCGCTTTTGCCTTGATCGGCGGCAATGTCTACGCTTGGGGAGAAAACCAACTGGGGCAGCTGGGCAACGGCTCCAATAAAAATTGCGCTTCTCCTGAATTGGTCTATCGTAAGGCGGCAGATCTTTCGGCAAGCGGCAGTTGCACCCTGATCCTCTCGGAGGATGGTGCACTTCTGGGGGCCGGAGATCGCAGAGATCATCAGCTTGGTGCTCAAAGCGGCCATGGCTTTAAGAGTATTGCTCAGATAAAGGAGGGAGAATGATGCTTCGTATAATTTCTGTTGTCGGCTATATTTTCGGGGCGCTCTTTATCCTTCTTTTGTTGCTTAGCCTTTTGCGAAATACCAAAAAGAAAAGCCTGAAGGGGAGAAAAAAGATCATGAATCGCCGCAAAGTCTACGGCGTGGCAGCCCTCTTCTTTTTGGTGATCGGGATTGTTTTGCAGGTGTCCACGGGGCAGGGAAAGAAGAATTTCAAGGAATTCATCAATGATACGATCCCTGAAGATGCATATCAGGCCGATAATTCCTATGAGAGCCTGCCTGCCGAGATCTTCTCAGCGGGGGACGATTATTATATTAAAAATGGAAAGAATCAGATCTTCGGCTACCTTGATATCGGCACAGTAGTAGAGAGTGAAGACGGCAAAAAAGTGGATTCCTCGTCCTATGAATCGGGCCTTTGCTATACCGATGCCCTGCAGGTAGCGGGTGGAAAGGATTTTTTGGCGGTGCGCTCCAAAAGCGGCGTGCTGACGTTGATGGGTGCTTTTGAATATCTCGCCTATGAGAAGGATGCGAGCCATTTTGCAGGAGAGAAGCGGGCAGAAAAATGCACCTTTTTGGATGCCAATAGCAATAACCTTTTCTATGTGGAAAACGGCACGCTCTATTCAGTAGGCTACAATGCCTTTGGCGTATTGGGCGACGGTACCGAGCGCAATCGCTTGGAAAGCAGCGCGATTTTAGAGAATGTGGCATCGGTTTCGGTGAGCCCTACCCATGTGTTGGCGGTAGATATCTATGGCAATCTTTATGGGTTCGGCGATAACAGTTATTCTGAGATGGGCAATCGTACCACCGCCCAAAGCCCTACTCCCATTAAACTGATGGGTGGGGTGAAGCAGGCGCAGGCAGGAAAATATTTCAGCGTAGTGCTTACGAAAAACGGCGATGTCTATACCGCCGGCCGCAATCATCTCGGCCAGTTGGGGACAGAAGATTACCGAGATTATGCCACCTATATGAAGGTGCTGGAAGGTGTGGATAAAATCTCGGTCAAAGGAAACTCCTGCGCAGCCCTCACTGCCGGCGGCACCCTTTATGTATGGGGGGATAATGCAAAGTATCAGCTGGGCATCAGCGACCAAAAGGTTAATAAACCTACCAAGGCTTCCGGCGAGGTATATGATATGGCAATGGGCGAAGGCTCCATGGGTGTGATCCTTCTGAATCGGAATGTGGCGGTTACCGGCGTAGCAAGGGAACAGGAGGATAATGCCTACCTGCGCACCATCTATGAATTGAATGCGCAGGTCCCCGTAGAGCATTTATATCGCCCCTTGGTCGTCCTGCCTGCACGGGATGGAGAATAATTTGATTTTTTTGAAAAAAATACTTGATTTTGGGTAATAAGTATGATAATATACTTGGGTAATAAAGCGAAGGAGAGGTGAAAAGCATGAAGGAAGGGATTCATCCCAATTATGAGAAGGCCGTTGTAAAATGCGCCTGCGGTAACACGTTCGAGACTCGGTCAACCAAGAACGAGATCAAGGTTGAAATTTGTTCCAAGTGTCATCCTTTCTTTACAGGCAAACAGAAGCTGGTAGATACCGGCGGCCGTGTTGACAGATTTAAGAAAAGATTTAATCTCGACAAGTAAGTTAAAAGACCGAAGGTTCTGCCTTCGGTCTTTTTTACATCAGCAAATATAATAAAGTACGGAGAAAGAAAAATGATCCATACGATTATATGGGATTTCAACGGCACAGTATTGAATGATCGCGCCTCTTCCACCGAGGCGGTCAATCGTATGATGGCCCGCCGCTCATTAGGCTCCATTACCGAGGAATGGTATGCTGCTAATCTTATTATGCCTTTAGAAGCTTTTTATGAAAGCGTGGGCTTCGATATGCGGTTGGAGCGCATAGAGCGCCTGAGCGAGGAATTTCAGCAAGAATGTGCAAAGGTAGAACGCCCCATTTTCCCCGAAGTAAGAGCCGCTTTAGAGGATTTGCAAAAGAAGGGCTATCGCCAGCTGCTTTTCTCCTCTTTGCATCAATCCATTTTGGAAAAGCAGGCCCAAGAGCGGGGGATCAGCGGCTATTTTGAGAAGATCATGGGCCGCTCCGACCGAAGCTTGGGCAGTAAGGAAGCGGCGGCTAAGGCTTATCTTAATGAAAAGAAAATCGATCCGAAGAGCGTATTATTTGTAGGGGATCTGACGACCGATTGGGAGATGGCGGAATATGTGGGCTCGCCCTGCGTGCTGATCCCCAAAGGCCATCAGGATGAAAAGCGTCTTTCTTCTACCGGTGCCTATATATTAAAAGATGCATCGGCGCTCTTGAAGTTTTTGGAGGATTTGAAATGAAGATCGAAGCTATTTTGGAAAATTTCAAAAAGAATCGCTATGAGCCTTATTATTTGGAACGAAAGGAAGAGGTCGGCCCTCTTTTGAAAAAGCTTCTTGAAGAAGGCTGCAGCGTCAGCGTGGGCGGCTCGGAGACTTTGAAGCAGGTAGGCGCCTTGGAATTGCTCAAGGAAGGGCCTTATCAATATCTGGATCGGTATCAAGAGGGCTTGAGCGCTGATGAAATCCGAAAGATTTTTTTAGATGCGCTTTCTGCCGATTTTTATCTCACCTCTGCCAATGCAGTTACCGAGCAGGGGGAGCTTGTCAATGTGGATGGAAATTGCAATCGGATCGCAGCCATCAGCTTTGGCCCGAAAAACGTAATTGTGGTGGCAGGAATCAATAAACTGGTGCCGAATGTGGAGGAAGGCATCAAGCGGATCAAGAGGATTGCAGCCCCTCTTAATACAAAGCGCCTCGGCTGCAATACTTATTGCAAAGAAAAAGGCGTCTGCATGGGTGTGAATGGTTCCATGACCGATGGATGCCGATCGGAAGGGCGGATTTGCTGCGGCTATCTTATCAGCGGCCCGCAGCGTGTTCCCGGCAGAATCAAATTGATTTTGGTAGGGGAAACCTTGGGATATTAACGGAGGAAAAGAATGATCAGAAAACTTGCAGGGTGTATTCGTGAATATAAGCGCGCCTCTATTTTATCGCCTCTCATCGTGATGCTGGAGGTGGTGCTGGAGTGCATCCTTCCTTTTATGACAGCAGAGCTTGTAAATGAAATTCAGGGCAATTGTGAGATGCGGGTCCTTTTGAAATATGCGTGCCTATTGGTAATTATGGCGGCCCTTTCTCTGACCTGCGGCGCATTGGCGGGGCATTTTTGCGCCACTGCCGCTTGCGGCTTTGCAAAAAATTTGAGAAAAGATTTATTTTATAATGTGCAGCGGTTTTCTTTTGGAAATATCGATAAATTTTCCACTTCCAGCTTGGTTACCCGCTTGACCACCGATGTAGCCAATGTGCAGATGTCTTATATGATGCTGGTTCGCACCGCCTTCCGCGCTCCTTTTATGATGATTTTCTCCTTTATAATGGCATTTTATATGGGCGGAAAGATGGCATGGGTATTTGTGGTTGTGATGCCGATCTTAGCCTTTGGGCTTTTGATGATCGCAAAAAAGGCAATGCCCATCTTCCGCAAGGTATTTCGCAAATATGATAACCTGAATAATTCCGTGCAGGAAAACATCCAAGGAATGCGGGTGGTCAAGGCATTTGTGCGGGAGGAGCAGGAAATGAAAAAATTCGGCGCCGCCAGCGAAGAGGTGGCAGCAGATTTCACCCGCGCCGAAAAATTATTGGCTTTGAATCATCCCTTGATGCAATTCTGCTTGCATATTGTCATGCTGGTGGTTATCTTTTTCGGTTCTCAGCTGGTCATCTCCAGCAATAGCACTGCTCTTACCGTCGGCCAGCTTTCTGCTCTTTTGACCTATGGAATGCAGATTTTGATGAGCCTGATGATGCTTTCCATGATCTTTGTCATGCTGACAATGTCGGCAGAATCTGCCCGCAGAATCGTGGAGGTGCTGGAGGAAAAAAGCACCATCCTGAATCCCGAGAATCCCTGCTTTGAGGTAGAGGATGGCAGCATTGAATTCAAAAAGGTCTCCTTTAAGTATTCCGAAAAAGCGGAGCGTTATGCTCTGCAGGATATTGATTTGAAGATCGAATCGGGGCAGACCATCGGCATCATCGGCGGCACGGGAAGCAGCAAGACGACCTTGATTCAGCTGATTTCCCGCCTATATGATGTAAGCGAAGGCGCCGTATGGGTAGGGGGCAAGGATGTAAGAGATTATGATCTTGATACCTTGCGAAATCAAGTGGCAGTTGTGCTGCAAAAGAATGTGCTTTTTGCGGGGACAATTAAAGAAAACCTGCGCTGGGGCGATCTTCATGCTACCGATGAAGAATTGATTGAAGCATGTAAGCTTGCCTGCGCCCATGATTTTATCATGCAATTTCCCGATGGGTATGATACCCATATCGATCAAGGCGGCACCAATGTTTCGGGCGGGCAAAAGCAGCGCCTTTGCATTGCAAGAGCGCTTTTGAAGAAGCCTAAAATCTTGATTTTGGACGATTCCACCAGTGCGGTGGATACCCATACCGATGCGATGATCCGTAAAGCCTTCCGTGAGGTGATCCCCGGCACTACCAAGTTGATTATCGCGCAGCGGATCTCTTCCGTGGAGGATGCGGATCGGATCGTTGTCATGAATGGTGGCAGAATCGATGATATCGGTACCCATCAAGAGCTTCTTTCCCGCAATGGGATCTATCAAGAGGTCTATACTTCTCAAACCAAAGGGGGCGAAGAAGATGAGTAAAAAGAATATGCGCCCTCCCATGAAAGCCCCTAAGGGTACGCTCAAGCGGGTAATTACCTACCTTTTCAAGGATTATCCCATTCATCTATCGGTGGTAGTCGGTTGCCTTTTGTTTACTGCAGTGGCCAGCACCATGCCCGCCATCTTTATGGGCCGAACCGTAAGCATTATTGAAAAAGCCTTGGCAAAAATCCAAGGCGGCGCGGCCCCTGCTGCTGCATTGGAGGAGGTCTTTGGCGGAATTCTCGCCATTTCCGTAACCCTTCTTTGCATTTATGCAGTGTCCTTAACCTGCTCTTTCACCTATAATCGCTTAATGGCAATTGTAACCCAAGGCTTTTTGCATAAGATGCGCAAGCGGATGTTTGAAGGAATGCAAAAGCTTCCGATCCGCTATTTCGATCAGAATCATACCGGCGATATCATGAGCTATTATACCAATGATATCGATACTCTTCGCCAACTGATCTCTCAGAGTATGCCGAATGTAATCAATGCGGTGATCGTCGTGGTCATGGTGGTCTCCATCATGCTCTATTATAGCATTTGGATGACGATTGTCGTCTTTTTAGGCGTGATTGCCATGATCTTTGTTACAAAGAAGGTAGGCGGCAACAGCGCAAAGTTCTTTATCCGTCAGCAGCAGTCTGTGGGTAAGATGGAAGGCTTTGTAGAGGAGATCATGAACGGCCAGAAGGTGGTGCAGGTCTTCTGCCATGAAGAGGAGAGTAAAAAGGATTTTGATGGGCTGAATGAGCAGCTTTTCAAGGATGCAGAAAGCGCCAATCGCTTTGCCAATATGCTGATGCCGATCTTGGGTAATATCGGGAATGTGCTTTACGTGGCGGTGGCTATATTGGGCGGCGCATTGCTGATTATGAAGGTGCCGAATTTCTCCTTGTCCGGCTTGCCGCTCTCTTTGGCGGTTGTGGTCCCGTTCTTGAATATGACCAAGCAATTCACCGGCAATGTATCGCAGATCTCTCAGCAGGTCAATGCAGTGGTGATGGCGCAGGCAGGCGCCGCGCGGCTCTTTGCTCTGATGGATCAGATTCCCGAGACGGATGAGGGCTATGTAACCCTTGTAAACTGCCGCGAAGAGGCAGGCAAGATCGTAGAGTGTAAAGAGCGGACCGGTATGTGGGCGTGGAAGCATCCCCATCAGGCCGATGGCTCGGTTACCTATACCAAGCTTGCGGGGGATGTGGTGCTGGATCATGTAGATTTCGGATATGTGCCTGAGAAGATTGTCCTTCATGATATCAGCCTTTATGCCGAGCCGGGCCAAAAGGTGGCGTTTGTAGGCGCGACCGGCGCAGGCAAGACCACCATTACCAATCTGATTAACCGTTTTTATGACATTGCAGACGGTAAAATCCGCTATGACGGGATCAATATCAACAAGATCAAAAAAGCGGATCTGCGCCGTTCTTTAGGGGTTGTATTGCAGGATACCAATCTCTTTACGGGGACGGTAATGGAGAATATCCGCTATGGTAAATTAGACGCTACCGACGAAGAATGTATGGAAGCGGCGCGGCTTGCCAATGCAGATGATTTCATCCGCCGCCTGCCCGATGGCTATCAGACGATGCTGACAGCGAATGGCTCTAATCTTTCCCAAGGCCAGCGTCAGCTGCTCTCTATTGCCCGCGCTGCAGTGGCAGATCCCCCTGTGATGATCATGGATGAGGCCACCTCCTCCATTGATACCCGTACCGAGCGCTTGGTGCAGGAGGGAATGGATCGCCTGATGAAGGGGCGCACCGTATTTATCATTGCGCACCGCCTCTCAACCGTGCAAAATTCCGATGTCATCATGGTATTGGAGCAAGGGCGTATCATTGAGCGCGGCAGCCATGAAAAACTGATCGCCGAAAAAGGGAAATACTATCAGCTTTATACCGGCGCTTTTGAATTAGAATAAGAATAAGAAATTCCCCTCTCTATTTTGGCAATGTTCTTAATGAACATTGCCAAAAAGTTTTATTCGCCTCACGGCGAGTTTTATTGCTTCGCAGTGGTATTCGGCTTAATGCCGAGTGTTATTCGCTTCGCGAGTTTTGGCGGCGAATAAAATATCACTAAAACCGAAGGTTTTAATATCACTTTCTTTTGGGAATATCTCGCCAAAGGCGAGGAATTTTCAAAAGAAAATATCACTCCGACAAAGTCGGAATACCACTTTAAAGAGAGGGGAATTGACTTTAGAAGAAAGATTTAATAAAATAGAGAGTGAAATAAATGGCGAAAAGAGGTGAGCAACCATGGAAACTGCAAAATATCCTTTACCAATGACCAAAAGGGAATTGGAAGAGAGAGGGCTCGGTCAGCCTGATTTTATCCTTGTAAGCGGAGATGCCTATATTGACCACCCCTCTTTCGGCACAGCCATTATCGGCCGAATTTTAGAGCGGGCGGGCTTTTCTGTGGCAGTAATTGCCCAGCCTGATTGGAAGAGTTTGGATGATTTTACCGCATTGGGTGAGCCCCGCCTTGGCTTTTTAGTCAACGCAGGCAATGTGGATTCCATGGTCGCGAATTATACAGTAGCAAAGCGCAAGCGGGATTATGATTATTATTCTCCCGGCGAAAAAGCGGGGCGCCGCCCCGATCGGGCAGTCATTGTCTACTGCCAAAAGATCAGAGAAGCCTATGGGGATATTCCGATTGTCATCGGCGGAATTGAGGCCTCCTTGCGGCGGTTTGCCCATTATGATTATTGGCAGGGAAAAATTCGCCGAAGCATCCTTGTGGATAGCGGCGCCGATCTTCTCAGCTACGGCATGGGAGAGCGCTCCATTTTGCGGATTGCAGAGCTTTTGGCTCGGGGAATTCCCGTCCGCAAGATTCGGGATGTGGCCGGTACGGTGATTTTCGCCGAATCGGATTATAAGCCCAAAGGGGCTTATATTGCACTGCCTTCTTATCATAAAGTGGCAGCAGATAAAGAAAAGTATGCCGCATCCTTCAAAATGCAATATCAGAATTGTGATGCAGTAGGCGGCAAAATTCTGGTAGAGGCTTATGATGAAGGGGTTTTGGTCCAAAATCCCCCTTCTGCTCCCTTAACCACCAAAGAATTGGATGATCTTGCCTCCATTCCCTATACCCGCAAAGCCCATCCGATTTATGGAAAAGATGGAATTCCCGCCTTGGAGGAGGTGGAATTTTCCATCACCCATAATCGCGGCTGCTTCGGCGGATGTGCCTTTTGCGCCATTGCCTATCATCAGGGCAGAGCCGTAACCTCTCGGAGTATGGATTCTGTCCTTGAAGAGGTGGAATATCTGACCACTCTGCCCGATTTTAAGGGCTATATCCATGATATCGGCGGCCCTACCGCCAATTTTCGCCAAGGGCCGTGTAAAGCGGTAGCGGAAGGAAAAAAAGGAGTCTGCGCCAATCGCAGATGCCTCACCCCCTCGCCCTGCCCCAATCTTTTGGTGGATCATAGCGAATATATCGAGCTGCTCAGAAGAGCGGCGGCGGTGAAGGGCGTGAAAAAGGTATTTGTACGCTCCGGAATCCGCCATGATTATGTGATGGCCGATAAAGCCCATGGCGGCCGCTTTATTGAAGCGCTTGCCAAGCGGCATGTATCGGGCCAGCTGCGGGCAGCTCCCGAGCATATTTGTCCGGAGGTGCTTCATTTAATGGGCAAGCCCTCTTATGAAGTATACCAACGCTTTGTAGAGCGGTTTGATGCGGCCAGTAAAAAAGCGGGGCTGGAGCAGTATGTTGTGCCGTATCTGATGTCTTCTCATCCCGGCTCCACCATGCAAAGCGCTGAAAAAATGGCCCGCTATATGCAGCAGCATAAGCTGAAAAGCGATCAGGTGCAGGATTTTTATCCCACCCCCGGCACTGCGGCGACAGTGATGTATTGGTCCGGGCTGGATCCCTTCACCGGCAAAAAGGTCTATGTGGCTACCTCTCCCGAGGAGAAAAAAGCCCAAAGAGCCCTTCTTGGCAAGCCTGCTATGGCGATGAAGAAAAAAAGCGTCCCCGTAAAGCCGCGCAGAAGAGGCGCAACCCCTAAAAGAAAGCGAAAATAACCTTGACTCAACGAGGAAAAATGGATATTATATAATATGAATATAATATATTCGGAGGAAATGTATGCTTGAGTTAAAAAATGTATCCTTTGCGGTGGATAATGAAGACGGCCGCAAAGAGATTCTTAAAGATATCAATCTCACTATCAATGAGCGATTTGTGGCCATCACAGGTCCCAACGGCGGCGGAAAGAGCACCCTTGCCAAAATTATCGCAGGAATCTATCAGCCCACATCCGGAAAAATTTATCTGGATGGAGAGGATATTACCGATCGTTCCATTACCGAGCGGGCAAGAAAGGGCATCAGCTTTGCCTTTCAGCAGCCGGTACGCTTCAAGGGGATCACGGTAAAGGATCTTCTTACCCTTGCGGCAGGCAAGCCCTTGAATGTGGGAGAAGCCTGCGCCTATCTTTCGGAGGTGGGGCTTTGTGCGAGAGATTATGTAAACCGCGAAGTCAACGCAAGCCTTTCCGGCGGCGAGCTGAAGCGAATTGAAATTGCTACGGTCCTTGCCAGAAAGACCAAGATCTCGGTTTTTGATGAGCCGGAGGCAGGAATTGATCTTTGGAGCTTTGGCAATCTGATCGCTGTCTTTGAAAAGATGCATGAGACATTGGGCGGTTCTATTTTGATCATCTCCCATCAGGAGCGGATCTTGAATATTGCCGATAAGATCGTGGTTGTGGCAGACGGAACGATCCGTGCAGTGGGCGGCAAGGATGAAATTTTGCCCACCCTTTTGCAAGGAGAGAGCCCTTGCAAGGTATTGACTGAGAAATTATAAGAGGTAGAAAATGGATCAAATTCAAAAGACGTTATTAGAGCAGGTGGCGGATCTTCATGAGATCCCCGATGGGGCCTATAATATCCGCGCCAATGGTGCGGGAGCAGGCCGCAGTACCACTGCCAATATTGATATTGTTACAAAAGAAGATTCCGATGGAATCGATATTATTATTAAGCCCTTCACCAAGAAGGAGAGCGTTCATATCCCTGTAATCATTAGTGAGACAGGGATTCAGGATCTGGTATATAATGATTTTTATATCGGCGAAGGCGCGGATGTAACGATTGTAGCCGGTTGCGGCATCCATAATGGGGGCGATAGCGAAAGCCGCCATGATGGGATTCATACCTTCCATGTGGGCAAGAATGCCCGTGTGCGCTATGTGGAGAAGCATTACGGCCAAGGAGATGGCAATGGTCAAAATATCATGAACCCCACCACCATCATCGAGGTGGAGGAAGGGGGCTATCTTGAGATGGAGACGGTGCAGATCAAGGGCGTGGATTCCACCAAGCGGGTTACCAAAGCCCGCCTTGATGCGGAGGCAACCCTGATCATTAAGGAAAAGATTATGACCCATGGCCATCAATATGCGGAGACCGATTTTACCGTCGATATGGATGGAGAGGGCTGCCATGCCAATCTGATTTCCCGCTCGGTGGCAAAGGAATATTCCAAGCAGATCTTCCGCTCCAATATTCGGGGCAATAATGCCTGCACCGGCCATTCCGAGTGTGATGCCATTATTATGGATCAAGCGGTGGTTGCGGCCATTCCCGAAATTACTGCGGCCCATTTGGATGCCAGCTTGATTCATGAAGCGGCCATCGGCAAGATTGCAGGAGAGCAGCTGACCAAGCTGATGACTCTCGGCCTTTCTGAGCAGGAGGCTGAGGAGCAGATTGTAAACGGGTTCTTGAAATGATTGATACCACTCTTTGCCATTTAGAGCAGAATGATTGCTATTTGATGCTCCATCGCATCAAAAAGGAAAAGGACGTCAATAAAGATAAATGGATCGGTGTGGGCGGAAAGTTCTTAGAAGGGGAAAGCCCCGAGGAATGTGCCCGCCGAGAAATTTTGGAGGAGACGGGGCTGATTGTAGATCAATTGGAATACCGCGGAATTGTCGATTTCCATTGCATCGGCTGGCCCGATGAGCGGATGCACCTTTTCTGGAGTGATTGCTGGAGCGGGCAGCTGAAGGAATGTGATGAGGGGGCATTGGAATGGGTAGAAAAATCGCGAATGGGGGATCTTCCTCAATGGGAAGGGGATAAAATCTTCTTGAAGCTTTTGGAAGAGCGTGCTCCTTTCTTTCATTTGGAATTATTCTATGAGGGAGACCGTCTTGTGGAATGGAAAATGCTGTAAAATGTAATTTTACACCATCAT
>JAZMZQ010000018.1:0-1760 GCA_045586045.1 Eubacteriales bacterium | reverse complement strand
CATAATGTCATCTGGGGGCAGAAGAGCAATTATCTTGATATTCCCACCGATTGCCCCCAAAGAGACGAGCGCTTGGGCTGGACGGGGGATGCGCAGGTATTCTGCCGCACCGCCGCCATCAACTATCATGTTGAAAAATTCTTCAAAAAATGGTTGGGAGATGTGGCCGCCGATCAATGGGAGGGCGGCGAGGTGGAGGGCGTTGTGCCTCTTGCTATGAAAAAGGGGCGCACCCGTATTTCCGCCGCTTGGGGGGATGCTTCTTGCATCTGCCCCTGGGAGATCTATCAGGCCTATGGCAACAAAGAAATGCTGCAAGAGCATTTCCCCATGATGAAAAAATGGGTGGATTATATCCATAGCGCAGGCTCGGAGGAATTTTTATGGCTGGATGGCAATCATTACGGCGATTGGCTGGCGATGGATGCGGGTTACGCCGTCTGCGAGGGCGCCACTCCTACCCATATGATCGGTACCGCCTTCTTTGCCTATTCCTGCTCTCTGCTTGTAAAAGCAGGAAAGGTGCTGGGGGAGGATATGAGCGAATATGAGGCGCTTTATAAAAATGTAGTTGCCAAATTCCGGGAGTGCTTTATCGAGAACGGTGCACCTACAGTGAAGGGCGATGCCCTGAAGAATACTTATCCCCGTAAGAAACCGCCTGTGGTGAATCCCGATACCCAGACGGCAAGAGTTTTGATGCTTCATTTTAATCTCTGCGAGGAAAAGGATCGGGCAGGCCTTGCCAAGCAACTTGCGGATATGGTGGTTGCAAACGGCACTCATCTGACCACCGGCTTTGTGGGCACTCCGTATCTCCTCCATGCCCTCTCTGATAACGGCTATGAAAAATTGGCCTATGATCTCCTTCTGCAGGAGAGCTTTCCTTCTTGGCTCTTTTCGGTCAAGCAGGGCGCTACCACCATGTGGGAGCATTGGGATGGCATCAAGGAGGATGGCTCGTTCTGGGAGGTTTCCATGAATTCCTATAACCATTATGCCTATGGCGCGGTATTCGATTGGATCTTCGGCAAGGCCGCAGGGATTCAGATTGAAAAGCCTGCCTATGAAAAGGTAAAGGTCGCCCCCGTTCCCGACGAGCGCTTAGGGCATCTTACCGCCTCGATCGAGACCCGCTTCGGAAAGCTCCTGTCCCATTGGGAATATCGGGGCGAGAGGGTCCTCTATCGCTTCGAGATTCCCGCAGGCATCACCGCTAAAATTTCCCTGCCCGATGGCAGAGAAGAGACGGTTGGGGAAGGAATCTATATGTATTAAACCCATAAAAGAAATGCTTCGATTTTTTTGAAAAAAGTCGGGGCATTTTTTGTCTAAAAGCCAAGGAAGGTGTTGACATTTTCTGCGTTTTTTGATAACATAAATTTGTTGATAATAATGAAGGAGTGCGCGTGAAAGTATGAAAGCATTGGAAGAGAAGATCCTGAAAGAGGGAAAAGTTCTGCCCGGTCATGTACTGAAGGTGGGCTCCTTTTTGAATCATCAGATTGATACGCCCTTTATGATGGAGATGGGCCGCTATGCCGCCGATCTCTTTCGGGGGGACAAGCCCAATAAAATCATGACCATCGAGGCTTCCGGCATTGCCTTCGGCATGGCGGTGGCTGCGGCTTTGGAGCTGCCGTTGGTTTTTGCCAAAAAGAAAAAGAGCATCAATGTGGAGGATGATCTTTACAGCACCATTGTCCATTCATATACCCATAATATGGATTATCGGGTGGTCGTCAGCAAGGAAATCCTCA
>JAZMZQ010000017.1:0-11309 GCA_045586045.1 Eubacteriales bacterium | reverse complement strand
AATCTCCGCAGAGCTTCGGGGCGAGGATGGCAAGGGCAAGGTAGAAATCAGCCGGAATAAGGGTCTTGGTGAGATGGATGCCAAGGAGCTTTGGGCCACCACCATGGATCCCGAGACCCGAACCTTGAAGCAATTTACCTTGGGCGATGCCATCGCCGCCGATCAGACCTTCTCTATTCTGATGGGCGAGAAGGTAGAGCCGAGAAAGGCATTTATTGAAGAGAATGCCAAATATGTCATGAATCTGGATGTATAAAGGAGGTGCGATGAAAAATGGCAAAATATGATCAATTTGATACCAGCAGTTATGAAAATCAATATATTGTCCCCGTTGATCTGGAAAAAGAGATGAAAACCTCTTATATCGACTATGCCATGTCGGTAATCGTCGGCCGTGCGCTGCCGGATGTGCGGGATGGATTAAAGCCGGTCCATCGCAGAATCCTTTATGCGATGTATGAAGATAATCTGACCAGCGATAAGCCCTTCCGTAAATCGGCTACCTGCGTAGGCGATGTATTGGGCCGTTATCATCCCCATGGCGACGCTTCGGTTTATGATGCGCTGGTTCGCTTGGCCCAGCCCTTCTCTCTGCGTTATCCCTTGGTAGAGGGCCATGGCAACTTCGGTTCGATCGACGGCGACCCCGCCGCAGCCTATCGTTATACCGAGGCCAGAATGAGCAAAATCTCCAATGAGATGCTCAAGGATATTGAAAAGGATACCATCGATTGGGATCCCAACTTTGATGAGACCCGCAAAGAGCCGCGCGTATTGCCCGCAAGATACCCTAATCTTTTGGTCAACGGCTCTTCCGGTATCGCCGTCGGTATGGCGACAGATATTCCGCCCCATAATCTTCGGGAAGTCGTCGATGGCGCCATCGCCCTTCTGGACAATCCGGAGATGGATGTGGATGAGCTTTGCGAATATATCAAAGGGCCCGATTTCCCCACCGGCGCAATCATCATGGGCAGAAGCGGCATCCGCAATGCCTATCGGACCGGCCGCGGCAAAATCTATGTCCGTGCAAAGGCAGAGATCGAGGAATGGAAGGACGGCCGCTTCAAGATCGTCGTCAATGAAATCCCCTATATGGTCCGAAAGGCCGCTTTGATCGAGAAGATCGCCGAGGAGGTCAAGACCGGCCGAATCGAAGGAATCTCCGATATTCGGGATGAAACCGATAAGGATGGCTTGCGCTTTGTCGTCGAGTTGAAAAAAGAGGCCAATCCGCAGGTGATCCTCAATCAGCTTTATAAATATACCGATATGCAGGTTACCTGCTCGGTCATTATGCTTGCTCTTGTCAACGGGGAGCCGAAGGTGCTTACCTTGAAGCAGATGCTGGAGCAATATCTGCTGCATCAAAAGGAAGTCATCCGCCGCAGGACTGCCTATGAGATTAAAAAGGCAGAGGCCAGAGCCCATATCTTAGAGGGGCTTTTGAAGGCCATCGATCATATTGATGAGGTAATTTCCATCATTCGCGGCAGTAAGCATATTGCCGATGCCAAAGAAAAGCTGATGAATCGCTTTGATCTGGATGAGATTCAAGCGCAGGCGATTGTCGAGATGCGCTTGGGCCAGCTTTCCGGCTTGGAAAGAGAAAAGCTGGAGAATGAATATAAAGAGCTTTCTGCCAAGATCGAAGATTTGAAGGATATCCTTGCCCATGACCATCGGGTTGTGGAGATCTTGAAAACCGATCTTTCGGAGACTGCCCGCAAATTCGGGGATGCCCGCCGCACCGAGATCGGCAACGGCGAGATCGGCTTGGAGGATGAGGATCTGATTCCGGTAGAGGATTGCATCTTTACCCTCACCGAAGCAGGCTATATCAAGCGCCAGCCGGTGGATACCTATAAGGCCCAGCATCGCGGCGGCCGCGGGATCACAGGGATGAAGACCAAGGAAGAGGATGTAGTTCGCAATCTTTTTGCCGCCTCCACCCATGATACCTTGCTCTTCTTTACCACCAAAGGCCGTGTCTATCGGCTGAAGGGCTATGAGATCCCCGAGAGCTCCCGTACCGCAAAGGGCACCAATGTGGTCAACATTCTGCCCCTGATGAGCGAGGAACGGGTCAACACCATGCTCCGTATCGAAAGCTTTGAGGGCGAGCATAATCTGCTGATGGCCACCCGCAACGGGACGGTGAAGAAGACCTCTTTGAAGGAATATGCCAACATCCGCAAGAGCGGTGTCATTGCCATCCTCTTGGATGAAGAGGATGATCTGATTCAGGTGGTTCTTACCAATGGTGCGGATCGCATCATGATCGCCTCCCATGAAGGAAAGGCCATCCGCTTCGCAGAAGAGGATGTCCGCAGCATGGGCAGAGTTACCCGCGGGGTGCGGGGCATTCGCCTGCAGGAGGGCGATTATGTAGTAGGAATGTGTATTCAGGAAGAGGGCAAGAATCTGCTCTCCATTACCGAAAACGGCTATGGGAAACGGACCGATTCGGAAGAATACCGCCTGCAGACCCGCGGCGGTAAGGGCATTACCAACTATAATATCACCGAAAAGACCGGCAAGGTGGCCGCAGTGAAGATGGTAGAGGATGGCGAGGATTTGCTGGCCATCACCTCCGGCGGCATCATTATCCGTACTCATACGGAAGAGATCCCCACCTTGAGCCGTTCCACCCAAGGGGTGCGGGTCGTTAAAATGGCAGAAGGAATCAAGGTGATCGATATCGCCCTTGCAGCCCGCGAGGAGGAAGAGGATTTTTCCGAAGAGGAGCAGGAGCCTGCTGAGGAATAATCCAAAAGTCGCAAAATGTGGCATAATAACAACATGAGGGTATATCTATATAAAAACCCGTTTGTTATAATCTATTTATAATGATCTTTTCATGAAGAAAAGGGAGGAAAATGAGATGGCAAAGATTTCCATAAAAGTTTTGAGCATCCTGATGGCTGCAATCATGATGGTATCTATGGTACCGATGATGGCATCTGCCGAAGAACCGGCCCCTACCTTAGAGAATATTGCAGTAGGTCCGCAGATGGTTCTCGCTTCTGAGCACAAGGATGGCTCCACTTATTTCTATGAGGTTGGATATTTCAATGAGGATTTCGTCTTCAAAATGGAATATACCGCCGGTGCAGCAGCGAAGGTTACCAATTCTCTTGGCAAGGAATTTGCCGCAGGGGCAGATGGCTACTACAGCCTGCCTCTTCGGGAACTCAATAGTGAATATACCTATTATATCAATCTGGATGCAGGGGATCCCGATAACGGATCCAGCTATGAACTGAAGATTACCCGCCTGCTCAATGATGAGGCAGAGATTACCGATATTCAAGGCGATGGCCTTACCGCTTCCCTGCAAGGGAATGATTGGAAGGTAGAATCCAATGAAAATGTAGAGGAATTGGTGATCCGCCCTGTCCTTTCTGTCGGCGCTACCATGACGATGCTGGATGAGGCCGGCTATGAAGTAGCACCGGAAGAGGACGGCAGCTTCCGTATCACGAAAAACGCCGTCTTCACCGCAATCGTCGGTGCGCAGAGGAATAAGGTGCTTGCCGAGCAGGATCAGATCTTTTCTGAATGGACCATTGAGGTGATCCTGGATCAGGGCACTGCCGATTGCACCCTTTTTGCGATTGATGATGCAGTAAAAAGCGGAGCCGGCTATGTGGCCAATACCACCAACAGTAAGTTTTTGGTGAATGCCACTGTTTCCGAAGGCGCTACCTATAAGCTTTATAAGGATGCCGCTTTCCAAGAGGAGATCCTTAATAAGGAGCTTACCTTGGTTGCAAAGACCACAACTGTTTATATTGTCGTCTATGCATCCAACGGAATGGATTCCAGCAGCACCTCTCTGACCATCAATACCACCAAGGTAGATGCAGGGGCTGATGCGCCCGCAGGCGAGCTGCCCTATGGCGGCGTTCCCTTCCTGCAGGTAAGAGGCGGATTTGCGAATTTCCTTCCGGATGGTGTGCAGTTGTTCGTTCCCTTGGAGAAGGGCACGACCTCCTTTAAGCTGGATGCCAAAGCACCGGGCAGCAATATGGTGATCTATGGGGATCGCAATAAAGTTTCTCTGGTGAAGAACGGCGCTACCATCAAATTGGATGGCGGTGTTACCGAGCTTTTGGTTTGCTTGGAGAATGGAATGGATTCCATCGAGATTCCGCTCATCATTCAGGCACCCATGGTGGCGACCTATAAGGATAAGATCGTCAACTGGGCTGCTCCCTATGTGAATGGCCTCAACGAGATGGGTCTGGGCCTTCTGAGAGGCGATGAGAAGGGCAATTTCAATGGTGCAAAGGGCCTCAACCGCTATGAGATGGCGGCAATGATGGTCCGCCTGAGCGGCACCAACAAGGATTTCTTCAGCGGATTCTCCACTCCCTTTACCGATAAAATCGCTTCTTGGGCAGCAAACTATGTGAAGGCTGCTTATAAGATGGGCTTGATTGCCGGTATCGAGAAGGATGGCAAGCTGGAATTCCAAGGCACCAAGACTTCTACCCGTAATCAATTCCTGCGCGTATTTATGAATACCACCTTGGCCAAAGAAGGCACCGATGTAGATCAATTCTACGCGGCAAACAAAGAGGCCATCGATGCTTTTGTAAAAGCGAAGAATTTCAAGGATGCCGAGAAGGTTGCTGATTGGGCCAAGGCAGGTACTTATTCTGCTATTTATCTTGGCTATATCGTAGGGGATGAGAAGGGCAATATCAATCCCGAGAAGACCATCAGCAGAAATGAAGCTGCCGTCGTTCTTTATAAAGTAATCGGCGAAGCATAAGAATAAAATAAAAATCGCTATGCACGGAACGTGCATAGCGATTTTTCAGCGTGTCAAAAAACTCCTGCAGAGGTTTTTGACACGCTGGGAGACTTTCAAAAAAGAGTGCAGATTTCGTCGATCTGTTCTCGTCGGCGTACATAGGTACGGTAGAGAGCAGATCGGCGGAAAGCAGAAAATTTTAATCAAAATCCGCATTGACATACGGATTTTTCCTTATAATAGAAAGCAAGGAAAAAGAGTATGGCTTCTTTCCCCTTGCTGATTTATCGAATCAGCAGAATTCTTTTATTCTCTTATTTTTTGCGGTCTGTGCCTTTTTTGACAGTCTAAAAAAATCGCTATGCACGAACGTGCATAGCGATTTTTTAATGCTTCAGAATTTTTTTAAGGATATTTGCGAGCGGCCGATAAAGCAGCAGGACCAAGAAAAAATTACTGATGCAATGGATCAGATCAAAGGGGATCCCGCTGATGATATAGCCAAAGCCTGCCCCAAGGCCCCCTGTAATAAAATAGGGGATGGAGCAAAGAGTTCCGAAAAGCAGGCCGAAAAGACCTGCAACAATCGCCCAAAGAAGGGGATGGCTTCCCTTTTTCAGCAGCAGGACAACCACCACCAAAAGAGGCCAGACATAAAGATAATTGATCCACCAGATATGAAATCCATAGATCAACCCTTCCACCAATACAAAGACGCCTACTGCCAATAAGCTTTTTTTACCAAAGTAGCAGGTCATCAAAATGATCAAGAGGGTTACAAGCTCAATATTCGGCAGAAAGGAGAGCCCCACCTGCAGGGCGACCAGCAGCGCAGCAAATACCCCCAATGCGCATAATTCACGCAGGGAATCAGCCGATGGTATAAGTCGCTTCATAATGGTCTCCGTCCTTGATGGGCAGATCATTGAGCCCAAGGCTGGTCATCTCACCGTCTTTGGTAATGCACCACCAAGATTGATCGGTGGCCCAATCGCAGGTGATGCCGCCGATGGTGGTATAATAGCCATCCGAGGCATAGGTGATCAGCTTTTCTTCCACCAAAGCGTCGGCCAGATATTCGGCATCGGTAGAAATCTTAAATTCCTCCGATGTTCCCTCCTTATCCACCAATTCAAATACAATCGATTTGCTTCCTTCTTCCGGCTTGGCAGAGAACCCGTTCCAAAGGAGCAAAGCGCCTGCCGCAAGGGCAACCAATAATACACCGCCGACAAGGGTCAGCAGCTTTTGCTTTTTGCTCATTTTCTTTCTCCTTTTTTCTTTATTAAAGCAAAAACGAGCAAAATTTTTCGGCTTTCATTCAGATTTTCGCATACTCTGCCTATGGAAAATCTCAACAAAAGGCTAAGAACTCGTAGCATTTTGCTCATCTTTCTTTTGCGCCAAGTATTTCGGCTTAAGGCTGCTAATGGTTTTTTCCACCTTCCCAAAGGAAACCTTCAGTGGTATCTCGGAAAAACCCTCACCTATCACGGCGACGAGTTCGCGGGGGATTCTCACCCCACTTCCTTGCAACGCAAAAGTGCTTTGAAATTATTATAACAGAAGGATGGCAAAAAGAAAAGGGGCTGCCAAAAATCTTTCGATTTTTTGACAGCCTCGATTTTATTTGCGATAGTCTACATATTTCCAATTCTTTACCAAATAATCCACACCGGAGATAATGGTGAGGGCCACTGCCGCATAGAGCAGGATGGTGCCGAAGACGGCGGTAGTTTCGGGAGAAGCGCCGCAAAGGAGAGGAATATTCCATTTGAATTCCGCCTCGCCCAGCAATACCGGCTCTACCATCAGGAGGATGGTGGAGATCATCTGGGTTACCGTCTTTGCCTTGCCCCACCAGCCTGCGGCAATGACCTTGCCCTCGCTGCTGGCAGCAATCAAGCGGATGGAGGTTACCATCAGCTCTCTGGCAATGATAATGACTGTAAAGATCGGGTGGATCAGCCCCATATGCTGCAGAATCACCAAAGCGGAGATAACCAGCATTTTATCGGCAAGGGGGTCGAGAAATTTGCCAAAATCCGTAACTTGATTGTTTTTTCTTGCCAAATGGCCGTCCAGCGCGTCGGTGATAGAGGCCAGCGCATAGACTGCTGCGCCCACCAGCGGCCCCATGGGATAGGGCAGCGCCATCAGCGCCAGAATGAAAAGAGGGATCATTAAGACCCTTAAGAGCGTCAGTTGATTGGGTAGGTTCATGATATATCCTCCTTCATGGTTCCTAAAAGATCAAAATCCATCGTCTCTTCAATGGTAACGGTTACAAAATCGCCGCTCTTAACGGCGCTTTGGCAGGTAAAGAAAATTTTCCCGTCGATATCGGGGGCTTCCATGAAGCTACGCCCGTACCAACATTCCCCGAAACGATCATACCCTTCTACCAAGACGGTAAGATCCTCTCCGATCAGCGCAGCCTGCTTTTCCTCGGCTACTTCCGCCTGAATCATCTCCAAGATCTCTCGGCGGCGCTCCTTGACCGGCTCTTCGATCTGATGGGGCATCTCATAGGCGGGGGTGCCTTCTTCGGGAGAGAAGGGGAAGACCCCTAATTTATCAAATTTGGCAGCCCGAACAAAGTTGCAAAGAATTTCAAAATCCTCGTCGGTCTCTCCGGGGAAGCCGACAATCAAGGTGGTCCGCAGGGCCACATTGGGCAGCTTTGCGCGGATTTTCTCGATGGTAGCCAGCAGGCTCTTATCATCCCCCGGCCGATTCATGGCCGAGAGGATTTTGCCGGAAGCGTGCTGAATGGGCATTTCAATATAGGGAATAATTTTTTCTTCCTCCGCCATCAGCTGAATCAGCTCGTCGCTGACCTTATCGGGGTATAGATATAAAAGCCGCAGCCATTGGAGATCCTTTATCTTGGCAATTTCGCGGATCAGCGCGCAAAGCTTGCGCTCTCCATATAAATCGATGCCGTAGTTGGTGGTGTCCTGCGCGATTAGGATCAGCTCGCGGGTCCCGTCTTCCACTAATTTTTCGGCCTCTTCAATAATATTTTCCATGGGTCGGCTTTTGAAATCGCCGCGGATCATGGGAATGCAGCAATAGGCGCAGCGATTGTTGCACCCATCTGCAATTTTAAGATAGGAGGTGGCGGGAGCAGAGGTTAATACCCGCTCGCCTTCCAGCTGCAGGTTGGCAAGGTCCCCGAAGCGAGATACTCGCTCCCCGTTCATTACTGCTTCGACAGCCTCAGCAATCTCCTGAAAGCTGCCGACGCCCAAAAAGCCATCCACTTCGGGAAGCTCCTCCGCTATCTCCTCTTGATAACGCTGCACCAAGCAGCCGGCAAGAATGATCTTCTTCACCTTACCTTCTGCTTTCAGCTGCGCCACCTCAAAGAGGGTCTCCAATGCTTCCGCCTTGGCGCTTTCAATGAAGCCGCAGGTATTGATGATCGCCACATCCACCTGCTCCAGCTCATCCACAAGCTGAAAGCCGGCGTTTTTGCATTGGCCCATCATTTTTTCGGTATTGATGATATTTTTTTCACAGCCGAGGCCGATAAATGCGACTTTTGTCATTCGAACTCCTCTGAAAAATCTAAAAGTATATGATTGATCTGATCAAAGGAAAAGCCATAGCGGCAAAGCCCTTGAAAGACCTTCTGCCGCTCCTTGGGATCCCGAAGATCAAAGCGGCGGTATTTTTTCTCCATCCAATAGGCAAGATGGAGCGCATCTTCACGCTCTAATTGCTCAATGGCTTCTTTTGCAAGCTCTTGGGGGATGCCTTTTTGGCAAAGCTCCGGCAGAATCCGCTTGGGGCCGTAGTGCTTCCCCTCATAAAGGCGCTCCGCCAGATGAGCCGCAAGGCGGGCATCATTGATGAGATCCTGCTCTTCCAAAATTTCGCAGGTTCGCTCTGCCACCTTCGGCTCGATGCCAAAGCGGGTCAGCTTTTCATAAAGCTTCTTGCGGGAAAGATCCCCATAGCCTAAATATTGATAGGCTTTTTCCTTGGAAAGGGTCAGCTGAGCGGCCATCAGCAGCCGCTCTTCCTCCTCTTCCCCGAAGGGATCGCCCACATGGAGATCCTGCTCCAGCAAAAATAGGTATGGAACGGTCAAATAGAATTCTCCATCGATATATAGATCTCGCTTGGAGGGATCTTCTTCGTTGGGAAGGAGATCGGTGATGAGAGAATTATTCAAAGTCATCAGCCGATACATCCAAGGAGACAGCGGGTTTTACTTCTTCGGCAGGGGCTTCAGCAACAGCCGCCGCTGCCTTCTTTTTCACCGTCTTTACCTTGCTGTCCATCTCTCTCAAGGTATCAAAATTATCCCGAATTGCTTTCTCCAGTTCGGCGGCAATATCCGGATTCTCCATCAGGAAATTCTTTGCATTGTCTCTGCCTTGGCCGATGCGGGTCTCTTTATAGGAGAACCAAGCGCCGCTCTTCTTCACCAGCTTGAGCTTTTCGCCAAGGTCCAGCAGCTCGCCTTCCTTGGAGATTCCCTCGCCATACATAATGTCAAAGGTTGCCACCTTGAAGGGGGGCGCCACTTTATTCTTCACAATCTTACATTTGGTGGCGCTGCCGATCATCTCGGTGCCTACCTTCAGCGTCTCGGTGCGGCGTACGTCAATTCGCACAGAGGAATAGAATTTCAGCGCACGGCCGCCGGTGGTGGTCTCGCTGCTGCCGTAGACAACGCCTACTTTATCACGAAGCTGGTTGATAAAGATCGCAACGCAGTTGCTCTTTGCCAGCACACCCGTCAGCTTCCGAAGGGCTTGGCTCATCAGGCGCGCCTGCAAGCCAACATGGCTGTCGCCCATCTCGCCCTCGATCTCATGGCGGGGAACCAATGCCGCAACAGAGTCTACTACTACCAAGTCGATGGCGCCGGAACGCACCAGCTGCTCGGTGATCTCCAAAGCCTGCTCGCCGTAATCCGGCTGAGAAACCAAAAGCTCATCCACATTGACACCCAAAGCAGAGGCATATACCGGATCCAGTGCATGCTCTGCATCAATGAAGGCAACCGTACCGCCGGCTTTCTGCGCCTCTGCGGCAATATGCAGGGCAACAGTGGTCTTACCGGAACTCTCCGGTCCGTAGATCTCTACAATTCTGCCCTTGGGCACACCGCCGATCCCCAGCGCCAGATCCAAAGAAAGAGAACCGGTGGGAATCACGCCCACATTCATATGCTTATTATCGCCAAGTTTCATGACAGCGCCTTCGCCGAATTGCTTTTCAATTTGCTCCAGCGCTTTTGCCAATGCGTCTTTTTTATCAGCCATTTTGAAAAATCTCCTTTTTCTACATATATAATAATTATATAATATCTAAGGGGAGAAATCAAGAATAATATCTTCTCATTTCTTCCTCCTGACATTCTGATTATAATAAAAGAGAAGTCCCAAAAACCGTACTTCTAAGTGCTTTCAAAGCGTTTTTAATGTGTTTTCAAAAGCGTTTTCAAAAAAGCCAACACCCTGCCAATGTTCTCAACACAAATGATTTGTGTCAGCAATCACGTTGCCATTGTTCTCAGCACAAATGAATTGTGTCAGCAATCACGTTGCCATTGTTTTTAACACAAATGATTTGTGTCAGCGATCATACCGTCATTGCTTTTAACACAAATGATTTGTGTCAGTGATCATGTTGTCGTTGTTCTTAACACAAATGAATTGTGTCAGTGATCATGTTGTCATTGTTCTTTACACAAATGATTTGTGTCAGTGAGCACGTTGCCATTGTTCTCAACACAAATGAATTGTGTCATCGATCATACTGTCATTGTTCTCACCACAAATGATTTGTGTCAGCGATCATGCTGTCATTGTTCTCAACACAAATGAATTGTGTCAGCAATCATACTGTTATTGTGCTCAACAAAAATGAATTGTGTCAGCGATCATGTTGTCATTTTTCTCAACACAAATGAATTGTGTTAGTGATCATGTTGTCCTTGCTTTTAACACAAATGATTTGTGTTGAGTGGAGGGTTATGATGAGGGGAACACAAATCGTTTGTGTTGAGTGGAGGGTTATGATGAGGGTAACACAAATCATTTGTGTTATGGGGTTGATTTATGGGGGGAGGGGTGATATATTATAAAATGAAAGGGAGTGGAACAGATGGATCAAAAAGTGTTTGCTCAAAGATTGAAGCAGCTGAGGGCCGCAAAGGGAGTGGACCGTCAGACCATGAGCCTGAAATTAAATCTTACCAAAAATTATATTTTTAATATAGAGGCAGGTTATGCCTATCCTTCCATGACCAATTTCTTTGCAATTTGCGCTTTTCTTGGATGCACACCGGCAGAGTTTTTTGATTTCAATCAATCCGCAGAGATGGGCAAGGAGCAGGAGCTGATTGAAGCAACCCGCAATTTCTGCACAGAGGATATGGACCATCTGATTGATTATGCCATTAAAATGAAATGGTAAAAAATAAAAATAGGGGCTTTCAAAAAAGAGTTCAGATTTTGTCAAAATAACCCGAAGTCGTATATTGATACGTCGAGAGGTTATTTTGGCGAAAAGCAGAAAATTTCAA
>JAZMZQ010000016.1:0-8076 GCA_045586045.1 Eubacteriales bacterium | reverse complement strand
CGAGGCATAAAACGCAGCCAATACTGCCGTATTGGCGAGTATTTTAACAATGAGTGAGCAAAAAAACACCTTTTCAAAACGGTGTTCAAGTATAATTGCTCACCCTAAAATAAAAAAGTGGCTGTAAAAAACGGTTGTTTTTTACAGCCACAAATTAATTAAAGAATTCCTTTTTGCTTCAGCAATGCCGCTTTCAGAATGGCGTTTTGCGTCTTTCCGTCGGTAATCTCGCCTTCTAATACCATGCGTAGCGCTTCTTCAAAGGGAAGCTCTACCACCGAGAGAAATTCATCCTCATCCAGAGCGGCTTTTTTGGGAGTAAGCTCGGTACCGATGAAAAGATAGGTCAGTTCACCAAGATAAGCAGGGGAGAGCTCCATATGGCCCAAGGGGATGATGCGATTGGGGGTATATCCGACCTCCTCCTCCAGCTCACGGCTTGCAGTAAAGAGCGGATCTTCCCCTTCTTCCAATTTTCCGGCAGGAATCTCCAGCAATTCCTTCTCCACGCCGATGCGGTATTGCTTGACCAAAAATATGGTATTATCGGCGCTGATGGGCAGAATTCCTGCACCGCCATGGTGGGTAATATAATCTCGCCAAGCTTCTCGCCCATCGGGCAGTTCTACTTTTGAATGATAGACATCAAAGATCATTCCGCCATAAACTAATTGCTCTTCCAATTTTTTTTCGACAAAAGACATGGTTAATCTCACCTCTTATCTACCATTTTATTTCATCTGTCGAATTATGTCAAACGGTTTTTCTTTACATTGTCGAAATACTGTGCATAAAATAGAGGTAATCGAAAGCCAAAACAGGAACTTGATGTCCTGAGAATAAGGAGTAAATAATATGAATAATCGCTTATATTTTGCGCGCACCAAGCGTCGCATGACCCAAAGTGAGCTTGCCAGAAAAGCGGGTGTTTCCCGCACCACTGTTTGTATGCTGGAGCGGCATGGAGGGTATCCCTCCATGCGGGTGGCAACCGCTCTTTGCAATGCTTTGGGATGTGCTTTTTTGGAGGTGTTTCCCGTTGATTTACCGATGTTATAATTGCCATCGTCTTTTTTCGCAACCGATCCTCATTTCCGAGCGACATGGTTTGCATGGGCCTTGGGAAAGGGTGTATCTCGGGTGCCCCCATTGCAAAATTGCGGGGATGCTGGAGGAGGCAGAAGACTATGAATCTGCCTGATGTACGCTATGTTCGCAGAGAATTGGAAGAATACCAAAGGCTTCTTTCCATGATGCCTTCAGAGGGAGAATGGAAAGTGGCGGCATGGGAGAAAAAGCTTCGTCGCCATGCCACCATTCTTGCCGATACTTTATGGGAGGTTACCAAATTTATTGCCACAATCCCCGATTCTGAGTTGCGGCTGATTTTTGAATTGCGCTATTTTCGAGGCTTTACCTGGCAGCAGGTGGCTGCCGAAATGCCTACCCGCCTTACCCCAAACGCAGCGCGGATGAAGCATGATCGTTATTTGGCGCTTTCAAATAAGAAGGTGGGATCGCTTGGTTTTTCCTCGCTCCAAAGCTCATAATGGAGATGGGCCGCTTCGCCGCATTCCAGCAGCATAGAGTTCCCAACCGTGCCGATGGATGCCCCTTTTTCCACCAACTGCCCTTCACTGACGGTAATTTCGTCCAAAGAGGCATAACGGGAGATTTTTCCGTCGGTATGGCGGATGACAACTAAATTCCCCAGAAGATCATCTACCCCCGCTTGCTCCACCATGCCTTCTGCTACATTGACAACAGAGGTGCCGGCTTTTGCGGCAATATCAATTCCGTTGTGGACCCGCCAATCCTTTAGAGTATAGGAATAAACCGGCTGATCGGGGGAATAATGGCCGATGATCTCGCCTTTCAAGGGGGCGGTATATTCAAGCTTTTCTACAGACGGAGCAGATTGCCCATCGGAAACAGGTTCTTTTTTATCATCGCTTTCTGTCTCTTTCCGATCATCGGTTACATTCTCCTCTACCTTCTCCACATCCTTGGATTCTTCTGTGATGGGAGTCTCAGCCAATTCCTTTTGAGAGGCTCGATAGGAGAGAAGGCTGATTACGCCTACTGTCAGCACTGCCGCAGCCAATACCGTATAGTATCCTTTGGTTTTGAAAAAATGAAGTAGTTTATTTTTCATAATTCTTCTTCCTTTCGGTCGTTTGCTAATAATATTGACCGAATTTTCAAAGGATATTCAAAAAGAGGGATAATAGTCCTTTTGAAGGGTGGTGCCGGTATAATAATAGAAAAGAATCTCTTGGTATTGATACCCTTCTTCTGCTAAAATGCTTGCTCCATGCTGGCTCAAGCCAACTTGATGGCCGTAGCCCGATACAGAGAATACGGCAGTATCCTCTTCAATGTTTAATGTAAAACGGGTGCTTCTTAAGGAAAAGAGATTGCGCAGTTCTCGGCCGGTGTAGCTTTTTCCTCCGATTACTTGAGTAGCCACTGATCCTCCCTCCGTGAGGGTTACGGCCCCCAAAGAGCAATCCTGCTGCCCTAAAATTTCCCGCATTTCATCTAAGGTGAATTCTGCCGTGCTGGAAAAATCCTTTGCTTTTTTATCCCAACCGGAATCGACCGATTGCAAGTAGGGCACTTCAGCCCCCCATACATCGGCGGCGTTTTCCGTATAACCGCCGGACATGGCATGAAAGACCGCATTGACCGGTTGCTGATCATATAAAAGCGCTTGACCAAAGACCTCATCCACAGCTTGAGAGAGGATGGGTGCGCTGGTTTCATACCAATCTTCTCCGTAACGAGCGGCAGCCTCATCGGGAGGGAGATAGGCTTTGCAATGGGCAGGATTATCGCAGATATCCCCGTCATGGCCAAAGTTATGGGCAGGATGCTCTGCCACAGTCTTTTGCCGATGAAGAAGATAACTATAGCATGCCACCACCTGAGCCTTCAAAGCCTCTTTGGGATAAGAGGCGGGCATCTCTCCGGCCAATGCACCCCATAAGTAATCTCGCAGCGGCAGTTCCTCAAAGGAATTTTGCTCGCTGCGATAGAGGGTTACGGTAAAACCGGAATTTTTTTGCTCCTCTTCTTTTTGCGGAGTTTTCTCGGGTTTTACCTCCACAAATATTGTTAAGATCAGATAGGGGAGCAGGAGAAAAAGAAAAAAGAGGGCGATCCAATGCTTTTTTATCATAATGCTTCACTTCCTTTGGTACAAGCCTATGTAAAAAGCAATAAAAAAATACCTCCCGCTTTCACGGGAGGTATATAAAATGAGATTTACGCTTTGTTTACAGAGCCGAAGAGTTCCATCTTTTCCTTAACGGTAGCCTTGATTGCTTCAAAGCCGGGAGCCAGCAGCTTTCTGGGGTCGAAGCCCTTGCCCTGCTGATCTTTGCCTGCTTCGATATATTCGCGGGTAGCAGCAGCAAAAGAGAGCTGGCACTCGGTATTTACATTGATCTTGGAAACGCCCAAAGAAATTGCCTTTTGGATCATATCGGCAGGGATTCCGGTACCACCATGGAGAACCAAGGGCATACCGGGGGTCTTTGCCTGAATGGCGGCCAATGCATCAAAATCAAGGCCTGCCCAATTAGCGGGGTATTTACCGTGGATATTTCCGATGCCTGCGGCCAAGAAATCAACGCCCAGATCGGCAATCTTTTTGCACTCATCGGGATCGGCAACTTCACCCTGACCGACAACACCGTCTTCTTCACCGCCGATCGAGCCAACCTCAGCCTCTACCGACATTCCCTTTGCATTTGCAAGAGCAATGATCTCTTTGGTCTTTTCGATATTTTCTTCGATTCCATAATGGGAACCATCAAACATGACAGAAGAGAAGCCATCTGCAATAACCTTCTTAGCGCCTTCATAGCTGCCGTGGTCCAGATGAACAGCAACGGGGACCGTAATTCCCAGCTCTTCGATCATGCCTTTTACCATGCCCATTACGGTCTTATAACCGCACATATATTTGCCGGCGCCTTCGGATACACCAAGGATCACAGGGGACTTATTCTCCTCAGCGGTCAAAAGAATCGCCTTGGTCCACTCCAAATTGTTGATGTTGAACTGGCCTACTGCATAGTGGCCCTCATAAGCCTTTCTTACCATCTCTTTTGCGGAAACGAGCATTTTAGATATCCTCCTAAAAAATAATTACTGCTGATATTATAAGCCAACCAATCAAAAAAATCAACAATTTCTTTGACATTTCCTCAAAGATCGGTTATATTATACATAATGACACTTGAGAAAGGTAGTATTATTATGAACAAAGTAATTATTTCATCCGATAGCACCTGTGATTTATCTGCCGCGTTGGTGGAGCGCTATGGGGTTGAGGTGATTCCTCTGTATGTGAATTTGGGAGAGCAATCCTTCAAAGACGGGTTGGAGTTAAAGGCAGATGAGATCTATGGCTATGTGGCTGAAAATCATCAGCTGCCCAAAACGGCCGCTGCCACCATCCCCGATTATATTGAAAAATTTTCGCAGTGGGTCGGAGAAGGCTATGATGTCATTCATTTCAGCATTTCCTCCTCTATGTCCTGCTCTCATCAGAATGCCCGCCTTGCCGCAGAAGAGGTAGAGGGCAATGTATATGTAATTGATTCTGCAAATCTTTCCACCGGCTCCGGTCTTTTGGTGCTGGATGCTTGCGATCTTCGGGATGAGGGAAAGTCTGCAGAGGAGATTGCGGCAGAGATTGAAAAGAGAGTTCCTCAGGTCCGTGCAAGCTTTGTGGTAGATACCCTTGATTATTTAAGAATGGGCGGCCGTTGCTCTGCCGTAGCGGCTTTGGGCGCCAATCTTTTGAAGCTGCATCCCCGTATTTACGTGGAAGGCGGAAAGATGAGTGTTGCCGAAAAGTATCGGGGCACAATTGATAACGTCATGGTGCAGTATGTGCGGCAGATGCTGGGCAGAGATGGGGATAAGCTTCGCAAAAATCGTTGCTTTGTTACCCATACCAAGTGCAATGCAGAGACCGTTGAAAAGGTGAAGGCTCTGGTGGAAGAGGCCGGTGTTTTCGAGGAGATCCTTGAGACCGAAGCCGGTTGCGTAATCACCAGCCATTGCGGCGCAGGCACGCTTGGTATTCTTTATGAGGTTACCGAATGATTAAGGTAGCAATAGGGCTCAGCGGCGGGGTGGATAGCACCGCCGCTGCTGCTTTGTTAAAAGAAGAGGGCCTCTCCCTTGTCGGTGTTTGCTTAAAGATGCATGCCGGCGGGGATACTTTCGCTGCCCAAAAAGCGGCAGAGGAGCTGGGGATTCCCTACCATGAGGTGGATCTTACCGCTCGTTTTGAAGAGCAAGTCCTTCGTCCCTTTGCGGCATTATATAAAATCGGGGAGACGCCCAATCCCTGCATTCTTTGCAATCCGGCGGTAAAATTTGCAGGCCTTCTTGAGGCGGCAGATGCGCTGGGCTGCGAAAAAATAGCCACCGGCCATTATGCTTCGGTAGCAGAATATCAAGGCAGGCATCTGATCCAAAGAATTCCCCGCCAAAAGAAGGATCAAAGCTATATGCTTTATGGGCTGGGCGAGGAGGTTCTCTCCCGCCTTTTGCTTCCGCTGGGGGCTTTTGAAGAAAAGGATCAGGTTCGCGCTTTTGCGGATGAGAGAGGCTATTCATCGGCCGATGCCAAGGATTCCATGGATCTTTGCTTTTTGGGCCCTGAGGAGAGTCATGCCGATTTTATCAAGGCTTATACCGGCTCGGCGCCTGCTTGCGGAAAGATCTGCACCAAAGAGGGCAAGATCCTTGGCGATCATAAGGGAATCTGTCATTATACAGTCGGCCAGCGCAGAGGGCTGGGAGTGGCGGCAGAGCAGCGGTTATATGTAACAGCGCTCCGGCCAAAGAGCAATCAAGTGATTCTTGGACCTCGCGAGGATGTGATGGAGAATCGGGTGTTTCTGCGGGATACCTGCTGGCATTTGCCTCTTCCCGAAGAGGGGCTTACGGCGAAAGTCCGTTATCGGGATCAGGATGCTCCGGTGCGGGTGGAACTTTTAGAGGGGGATCGAGCGATCCTTCATTTTGAGAGCCCCAAATTTGCGCCGGCGGCAGGGCAGAGTGCGGTGGTCTATTGGCAGGATTATTTGCTGGGCGGCGGCATCATCTTCAATGATGAATCAAAATGAATAAAAAAATACAAAAAATATGAATTAAGCACTTGAAATTTTGTCTGCTTTCATGTAATATATAAATAAGTATATAATCCTATAAGTAGGCGAGGAGGACGCATATGGCTGAGAATGAAAAACTCGAAGGCTTGCAGATGGAAGATCTGGAGGCTCTTGCAAACGAGTTCACTCTTGACGATTTAGCTGAATTTGACGATGAACTGGAGTTTGATATAGCAGATTTAGAGTCTATCAAGCCCGTTTATACAACAAAAGAAAAATTGAGATTGATCCTTATGAACAATAAGGTGTTCTCTATCATCAAATGGTGCTTTGCCGGCCTTGGATTGATCGGTTTGATTTTATATATTTTGGCAATGATCTCTCCCGATATCAGCGAAGCCTTGAGCACCACCGTATCCGCCGGCGTTCGCCTTGCGATTACCACCATCACCAACATCCTGCCCTTCTCCTTGATGGAGGTGCTTGCGATCGTAGTGGCCGTAGGGCTTCTGGGATATGCAGGATTCTTGGTATATAAAACCATCAAGGAAAAAGAGGGGATTAAGATCGCAGGAATTTGGGTGCAGTTCGGCTATGTATTGCTGGCTGTATTCGGATTTGGGTTCTTGCTCTACTCCATGTGCTACGGTGTTACCACCAATCGCTACCTGCTTTATAACTCCGGCCTCAAAAATCAATATGCTCCTTTGCATACATATGAAGAAGCCGTCGATAGCTCCATGATTTATTATGTAGATCAGCTCAATAATATTGCTGTAGACGGAATCACCAACAACAGCATCTTCTATACGGCAGACGGAAATTCCAGATACGCCTCTACCGGCAGCTCTGTAAAAGAAATCGCAGAAGCAGTTAATGCTTGCTTTGATGCGGCTGCTCAGGATTATCCTTTCTTAAAGGGCAGTAAGGTAACTGCAAAGAAATTGATGTTCCCCGGTCTCTATACAGCGATGGGGGTAGGTAGTATTTATAGCCCCATCACCTCCGAGGTATTGATTAATACGGATTATCCCGAGGTTATTGTCCCCATGCAAGTGGCGCGCGCCATTGCCAAGCAACGTGGAATTACCAATGATGCCGATGCAAGCTTTGTGGCATTCCTTGTCTTAGCAAGATATTCCGATATCATTGCAAATAACGGTGCTTCTTATAATACCGACTATCTCAAATACGCCGCTTATTTCGATGCCTATTTAGAGGTCGGCGACGTCGTATATCTGCTGGGCGCTGATATGCATCTCTATTGCGCATCTGCTTTGAAGGAGAGCGTAAAGAAGGATGTAGTAGCTTATGTTACCGATCTGGATGCTCTTTACGGAAATATTTCCAATGTTTCCTTCCAGCCTGCAGGGGATAAGACCAGCACCAATAATTATAGAATTCTCGCAAAGCTTCTCTATATGGATTATCATAATAAACTTGCAAATGGTAATTTGGTTCTTACTTATAATGATGAAAATACCGGCACGGTTCCTCTCAATAGTAATTTCCTCTATGCGCGCTATCTGATCAACTACTATAATATGAACTATCAATATGGTTGGCTCGGCGATGTTCAGTCTGTATATGCTCAATATAATCCGGAGCCTCCTGTGAATAATGTTCCTGTAGAAACAGTAGAATAACAAATTAAAAAAGGAGCTGCAAAGCAAAGGCTTTGCAGCTCCTTTATATTATAATATGAAAGAAGGCTGTGAAAAAAATCACAGCCTTTTTTGCTTAGTCTAAATTCAGAGAATTGAGAAGATCACGCAGCGCTTTCAGTTCTTCATCGGTAAAGGAAACGCCCTTGTTCATTTTGGTACCGTCGGGCGACCATTCGCGCAGATCATATTTGGGCGCGCGGTCCATCCAACTGATTTTGTTGAGCTGCTTTGCCCAACCGTTGGCGTTTTCGGGGAGATCGCCGAAATGCTCG
>JAZMZQ010000015.1:0-3856 GCA_045586045.1 Eubacteriales bacterium | reverse complement strand
TCCACCAAGCATTATAAGGATCGCGACTGGGATGCCTATCGCAATCATTCCATCGGCTTTGTATTCCAAAGCTATAATCTGATCCCCCACCAAAGCGTATTGCAGAATGTGGAGCTTGCGCTGACCCTCTCGGGCGTATCCAAGAAGGAGCGCCGAGAGCGGGCTAAAGAGGCTCTCACGCAAGTAGGGCTTGGGGATCAGCTGAAAAAACGCCCCGGCGAGATGAGCGGCGGGCAAATGCAGCGAGTAGCCATTGCCCGTGCGCTGGTCAATAATCCCGATATTATTCTTGCCGATGAGCCCACCGGCGCATTGGATACCGAGACCTCCCTGCAGGTGATGGAGATTCTCAAGGAGGTGGCCAAGGATCGCCTTGTGATCATGGTTACCCATAATCCCGATCTTGCAGAGCAATATGCCACCCGCACCATCAAAATGCTGGATGGCGAGATTATCGGCGATTCTGCGCCCTTAAGCGATGAAGAGCGCGCCCTTTATCTGCAGAAAAATCAAGAAATGGAGCCCAAACCCAAGCAACGGAAGAAAAAGCCCTCCATGCGCTTTTCCACCGCCTTTGGCCTCTCTCTTAAAAATCTCTTTACCAAAAAGGGCCGCACAACTCTGACCGCCTTTGCAGGCTCCATCGGTATCATCGGGATTGCGCTGATCTTCTCGGTCTCTCAAGGCACGACCGCTTATATCGATGCCGTGCAGGAGGATACCCTCTCCTCCTACCCGCTGACCATCGAGGCAACCAATGTGGATCTCTCCACTCTGATGCAGACCTTTATGGGCACCGCCTCCGAGGATAACGGCAGCCATGAAAAGGATGCGGTATATTCCCAATCGGTACTGTTTGATATGATCAACGCTCTCAATAATATTGAGACCACCGAAAATGATCTGAAATCCTTCAAAAGCTATTTGGAAAAAGAGCTAAAAAAAGAAGGCAGCAGGCTGGATGAAGCCTTGAGCGGAATTCAATATACCTATGCGCCCAAGCTTTTGGTCTATACCAAAAATGTAGATGGCTCCATCATTCTCTCCGATAGTGAAAAGTTGCTTCAGGATGCCATTTCAGAGAATATGGGAATGGATATGAGCTCCATGATGGAGATGCGGGAAAACTCGCCTTTGAGCGCCATGATGAGCGGGTCTCCCATGATGAGCGGGCCTCAGCTTTGGTGCGAGATGCTCTCGGGGAAGGATGGAAGCCCCATCAGCCCCGTATTGGAGAGCCAATACGATGTCATCTACGGCAGCTGGCCCAATAATTATAATGAGATTGTCTTGGTGGTAGATGAAAACAACGAGATCGACGATATGACCCTCTATGCCCTGGGCTTACGCTCCGAGGAAGAGGTAGAGGAAATCTTTGATGCGGTGAAGGACGGCAAGGAGCTGGATTCCAAACGCAAAAAATGGTCCTATAAGGAGCTTTGCTCCATGGATTTCAAGGTCGTTCTCAATGCCGATTGCTATACCTATGATGAGAATACCGGCCTTTATACCGATCTTCGCACTACCGAGGCGGGCCTGCGCTATCTCTACGATAACGGCATTGATCTGAAGATCACCGGCATCCTGCGGCCCAATGAAGATGCCACCTCCGCCATGCTGGGCGGCTCTATCGGCTATACCAAAGGACTTACAGAATATATCATTGAAAAGGGCAAGGATTCCGCCGCCGCTGCCGCGCAAGTGAAGGACCCTGAGACCGATATCTTCACCGGCCTTCCCTTTGAGGAAAATACCGGTAATCTTTCCGATCAAGAAAAAGAGCAAGAATTCCGCAACTATATTGAAAAACTGGACGAGAAGGAAAAAGCAGAAAGCTATATTCGCATCATGAGTATTCCCTCCGAGGAAGAATTGGAGGGGGCTGTAGATCAAGCCATGAAATCCATGGACCGCGAAAAGATGGAAGCCACCCTCATTCAAGCCTTTTCGGGCCAGATGGGCATGAACCAAAGTGAAATCGAAAAATATATCACCGAAATGGAAGAAGAAGAGCTGGAAGAGCTGCTGGAAAAGATGATGGAAGAGCAGATCCGGCAGCAAATCGCCCAGCGGGTGCGCGCGCAGATGAGCGCCATGAGCACCTCTCGGCTTTCTATGGCGCTGGAGATGGCCATGAAGGACTATACCACCGGGCAATGCGCCCTCTATTATGATGAGGTTTTGGAATTCTCTCAAAGCAGCTATGAGAAAAATCTTGTGGAGCTTGGATATGTAGACCAAAACGATCCTGCCACCATCAATCTCTACGCCTCCTCCTTTGAGAATAAGGATATCATTGAAGAGGTAATCGCCGATTATAATGATTCGGTGGAAGAGCTGCAGCAGATCCGATATACCGACTATGTAGGGATCATGATGTCCTCCATTACCACCATCATCAATGCCATCACCTATGTTTTGATTGCGTTTGTGGCAATCTCCTTGATTGTCTCCTCCATCATGATCGGCGTCATCACCCTCATTTCCGTGCAGGAGCGGACCAAAGAGATTGGTATTTTGCGTGCCATCGGCGCCTCTAAGCGAAATGTCTCCAGTATGTTTAACGCCGAGACGGTTATCATCGGATTTACCTCCGGCCTGTTGGGTGTAGGGGTAACCTACCTCCTTTGCATTCCCATCAATGCCATCATCCAAGGCCTCACCGGAATCACCACGCTGAGCGCCTATCTTCCCCCGCAGGTGGCGATTGTATTGGTCATCATCAGCACCCTGCTGACCTTGATCTCGGGAATCATTCCCTCCCGCAGCGCCGCCAAGAAAGATCCGGTGGTAGCACTAAGAACAGAATAAATTGAAAAGGAGCGGTTTCCGCTCCTTTTCTTGACTTATTTTGGGTTTTGATGTATGTTTAGTAATAGAAAGGAGTGCTGATCATGAAAAAAACACTCTCGATTGTAATCATTCTAATGCTTCTTGCCCTCCCCTTTTCCGCATCAGCCAAAGAGGAACTGCGCTATCAGCCGGCAGAAGATCTTCAAAGCGTAACCTGCAGCGACGGGGCGGTTTATTATGCAGTGGATCTGAGCCAAACCGACTATCCCGATCAATATGAAGAGATTGGCGAAAAAGAGATCATTCTTAAGAATACGATCTTAGGAAAGCCCATCAAAATTTCCGGCGATCTTTACGGAGATCGGCTCATCATTTCACTTTTGATCACCTTTGATAACGGCTCTACCTTTTCCTGCAATTATATGCAAAAGGAGCAGGCCGTAGCCTATAATGCGCTGGCAAAATCCCCCGCCGAAAAATTGACCATCGAATTCGATTCTCCTCGGGATAATACGCTCAAAGCGGATACCGCTCTTTTGAAAGGAGAGCGCTGCAATCTATCCCGCGAAGAATTGGAATGGAGCGAATATTTCTATTGCTATGCTACCGATCCAAAAGTGCCGCTGAAGGTGAGAGCAGGAGCTCTGCTGGTTATCAAGGAGCAATTCTATTTTGTCGATTTTTCGGAAATCACCCAAGAAGATCCCTCTTGGTTCAGCCCCTTTGAATATGAGCAGCTCTCTGCTTATAAAATCAAAGACCCCACCCTGCTCTCGGAGCTAAAGAGCGGCTTTGCCCGCAATACATACGGCGATTTTGCCGCCCTTGGAAATAAGGATGTGCTGGAATTGCTTCATTGGATTCTTCTTTCTACCCTTCTGTTCTTCCTTCCTTTGGTCGGCTTCATTATCTGCTTGATCTTTTCCCTGCGCCCTACCGCCCTTCGGCGCAAACTCTTTCTCATTATCGCAATCGGCCTTGGCGCAGAGCTCATCGGCTTTTTGATTTATTTTATAATAAAGATTCTATAAAAAAAGAACTCAAAGGAGGTGCTCCTTTGAGT
>JAZMZQ010000014.1:0-2278 GCA_045586045.1 Eubacteriales bacterium | reverse complement strand
GTAATCAGAAAAACATTTTTTCCCATCAATTGCGATATTGAGTTTAATTTTGTAGATCTCGATCTCCCCCACCCCAATACGATGCAATTAATTGCATATAAGGGTAATTTGGAAATCGATCGTGCGAAGGTATTCAGCGTAGGCGGCGGCAACATTCTCTTTGAAAATACGACTGTTGAGCCGTCTGATATCATCTATCGGCATGATAAATTTACCGATATTGCTGCCTATTGCAAGGAAAAAAGAATTAGACTTTGGGAGTATGTAGAAGCAATCGAGGGCGAGAATTGCAGAATATACTTAAGAAAAGCATGGTCCAAAATGAAGGATTCAATCGAAACCGGCCTTGAGAGCGAGGGAATCCTTCCCGGTGGCCTTGAGCTGCAGAAAAAAGCAAAAACCCTCTATAATAGCCAGCACATTGATGAATCTCCCGAAACGCGGGAAAATAGAATTGTCTGCTCCTATGCATTTGCGGTTAGTGAGCAAAATGCTTCGGGCGAAACAATCGTAACTGCACCGACTTGCGGTGCGGCAGGTGTACTCCCCGCCGTCTTATATTATCAGCAGCAAAAAAATAATTTTAGTGATGATCAGATCATCAACGCATTAATGACAGCCGGCCTCATCGGAAATCTCATCAAAACCAATGCCTCTATTTCCGGAGCCGAATGTGGATGTCAAGCAGAGGTCGGCAGTGCTTGCGCAATGGCTGCTGCAGCACTTGCGGAACTTTTTGGCCTGAGCATCGATAAAATCGAATATGCCGCTGAAATCGCAATTGAGCACCATTTAGGCCTTACTTGCGATCCCATCTGCGGATTGGTGCAAATTCCATGTATTGAACGAAACGCTGTGGCCGCTATGCGAGCAATTAATGCAGTAAACCTTTCCAGCTTCTTATGGAGCACCAGAAAAATCTCATTGGATAATGTAATACAAACCATGAAAGAGACCGGCCACGATCTCTCCTCCCCCTATAAAGAAACTTCTGAAGCGGGATTGGCCAAGATTAGAATTTAATCAAAAAATAAAGGGTGCAGATGCACCCTTTATTTTTTATAATAATTCAATAAAAACCAAATACATAATCGGGATTGTAATAACCGAAAGCAAATGAGAAATCATTGCCATGGAAGCACCTGTCTTGGTTTCGCCGCCATATGCTGCAGGAAAAACAATGGTATTGAGCCCCAAGGGAGTGGCAAATGCGATCAACGCAAGCATCATAATTTTATCATTAGCACCCAGCAAATTCAAAACCAACATAATAAAGGCGGGAATTAAAATTAATCTAAAGAAGGTAACGATATAAACTTTTTTATTCAGCACCAGTTCTTTGAAATTATATCCGCCAATGACGAATCCGGCAAGCAGCATTGCCACAGGCCCTTGGCAATTCCCTGCATTTTCAAATGCTTTCAGCAAAAATGGAGGCAAATATTGAGAAGCATTTAAGAGCCCGAGTATAATTCCGATTAGAATTGCAAAAATCGGCGGCGTAAAAAGACCTTTTTTCAAATTCTGAATAAAATTTGAATTCTTTCCCTTAGGAATCAAAATATATAATCCCCAACTATTGCAGAGGATCGAAATAAAAATTGTAAATAAGGAATATTCAAAAAAGACATCGACGCCCCATATTCCTAAAATAATAAAATTTCCCATAAAGCCGAAATTGCCAAAGGTAAGGGCGTACTTATAAATATTTTGCTGATACTTTGCCTCGGGTGTGGTATCCCCTTTTTTAACAAATAATTTAGATAATGGGATTGCAAGAAGAATCGCGCCTAATACAATGATAAGCCCATATAAGATCAACGGTGAATTTTCCTTAAAATTTGCAACTGTACACTTTGAAATCAGGGTAAAAAGTGATAAAGCAGGTACAAATACATAAGTTTCAAGCTTTGCCATGATCGTACCGGCATTTTCCGGAATATTAGCTAATTTCCGCAAAAGATAACCGACTAATATCAGACTAAACATCATCAACATCTGACTCAAAGTTAGATTGAAAATTTGCACTTATCTTCACTCTCTTTCCTTAAAAAGCAATTTTTATAAAAAAAATCCCGTTACGATGAACGGGAATTTTTGGAGGTGCCAATCGGATTTGAACCGATGAATAAAGGTTTTGCAGACCTTTGCCTTACCACTTGGCTATGGCACCAAATATTAAGAAAAGGAATATATAAAATATTCCTTTTCTTAAACTTTATGGTGCCTCCGGGCGGCATCGAACCCCCGACACGGGGATTTTCAGTCCCCTGCTCTA
>JAZMZQ010000013.1:0-9731 GCA_045586045.1 Eubacteriales bacterium | reverse complement strand
AATCGGTAGCCGCATTGGAATAACCGCCGTCACCGCACTCATTTGTAAAGAGCAACGCAGTACAAGCGGTGGCACCTTCGTTATACTTGGTGTGGCAATTTTCAATGTTCAGGTTTTTGATATATTTCATCCGGCCTTCATTGGCATTATAACGGAACATACCGTTGCTGCGGGCAGGACTTGCTTCCGTGCCCCAGTTGCTTACCGTATGACCATGGCCATCAAAGGAGAAATAGGGATCATCGAAGCAGATAAAGCTGATCTTGGAAAGATCAATATCGGCTGCCAAGTGGATTACAACATCGGCATTATTGAAATAATCAACATAGGTCTCCAGGTGATCCCAATCAGCTTCATTATAGATGGTATAGTTACCGCCGGCAGCCAAAGCCGCCTCTACGGTAGATACGGCAGGATAACCGAGATGATCAAAAGCATTGGTCGAAGTATTCACTGTAATCTTCGTAACAGTGCCATCCTTCGGCATGGTCAAGGTCTTGCCGGAGAGGATACCGCTGCCGCTCTGCTTAGTAAAGGTAGCAGCAGGATCCTCGGCAACGCTCAGCTCGACGCTCTCGCCGCCGTTGGCATAAACGCTCTTGACAACCTTGCCGTTTGCCATCAAATCCGCCTTATGGGTGGAATTAGCCAGATCAGAAGGCACAACCTTGCCCTCTTCATTGATGGTCCAATAGAAAGCGGGGTCAGTCAAGGTGGCATTGATGTCAGCCGCTGCTTTTCCGGACTCAATCGCATCGCCTTTACCGGTAAGAACTGCAGAGCCGCTGCCGGTAACCTTTGTCAGATTATTATCACAATAAACATTGGTGAGGTTTGCCTTCGCGCCGTTATTAAAGAGAACAACCGAAGGATTCTTAGTGCCGGTAACGGTATTGCCCTGATAGATCACACCGTTCAGGATGGCATCGCTGGAATTTTGCACATCACCGAAGAGGTTGACCTGGGTAGCGCCCTGCACATTATAGGTATTATTGAAGACACCGACATTGGTAGCAGTTACCTTGGTAAGACCGCCGGTGCCGCCTGCGTTTTCAGCAGTACCGATTACAAGACCCTGATAGGCCGCATCGGTTCTGTTGGTAATCATTGTATTATCTGCCAGATAGCAGTCGACCAAATTATAAATAGTGGTGTTCCCGCCGTTGTTGCTTCTGGGTTTACCGATCAAGAGGCCATAGTGACCGCCGCCGGAGGTGGAAGCATCATAAGTACTGCCGATTACAGAGCAATTCTTGACATTAACGGTGGCATCTTTAGTCTGCACCGAATAGCGGGAAAGCAAGAACGCAATACCCTCACCACCGGTTACCTTGATGGAACAATTCTTAAAATGAATATTCTCCAAAGTCAGGTTGGTAGTAGAGCTTGCACTTGCGCCCGGATTATCATGGTAGGCAGCATAAAGCATTGCCGAGCAGGTATTTCCGGAAGTGGTATGGCAATTTTCCATGGTCAAGTTCTTAATCGACTTGACATAGGCAACTCCGTTATAGGTACTCTGGAAGAAACCACGGGTGGAGATAGGAGTCTTGGTGATGCCGTCTGCCGCAGTACCCCAATTCATGATCTTATGGCCAAGGCCATCGAAGGAGAACTTCATACCGGCAAATCCGGAGAAGGAAACACCCTTCAGATCCAGATCTGCGCCCAGATAGAGGGTATGATCAATGGTAAAGGTGCCCTCAATGGACTTGACATAAAGCAGATCTTCAACGGTATAAATCATATAACCGGGGGCATCGGGATATTTCTCATGCTCCTGCACGGAGGGGAGCACTTTATCTTCTCCATCGGGAGTTACATAGCGATAACCTTCTCCAACCTCATAGGGCGTCAATTGGGCAAGTGCGGCCTCTGCCGCAAGATCACTGGCATAAGTGCCGTTTTTCAGGCCCTCTTTGAGTTGCTCAACGATGGGGGTAAGGCCTGCATCGTAATATGCGAGATTCTTACCCTCAAAATATTCCAGAGCTTTAACAATCTGATATGCCGTATCTTCCGTATCGATCAAGCGAACAACTGTATCCATATCGGTGGAAACAGTCAGAACACCGCCGCTTACGGTGCCGTTGCCTTCTGCCACATAGAAGTAATCCTCAGCGTTATCGGAGATGGTAATCTCCTCGCCGCCGTCGGCATAATATTCAGTATCGCCGGACTTGGTTTTTACAGTAACCTTACGGGTTTGTTGCTCAGCGGTGGCGGGCTTCAGGGCGCCGTCATTATTGCTCTCATCCACTTCCCAATAGAAATAGGGGTTGGAGAGGGCTTGATTCATGCTATAGGCAAGCTCGCCGGTCTTCAGACCAGCGCGATCGGCAATATCGGTAACACCTTCGGCAGAGGTCTGGTTGCCATTCTCAATCACTACACCATCGTTGGCCTCAGCATCCATGATTGCAATCTTAGTTTCTGCAGTGGTGTAGACATTGGACAGATTAATCCCACCGCCTTCTTTTGCGGTAAGGCCGGAGGTTTGGTTGTCTGCGGTAGTATCGCCTACGGTAATGATATTGGAAGCATTGACCGTACCGGCATAATGACGGCCAATCAGATCATAGCCTTGGCCGCTGGTAGAGCAATCAAATACTCCAATATTATTCAAAGTTAAAGTGACGCCACTCTCTTTTGTACCGATCAGGACAGAGTTACCCTTAGAGCCGGTAGTATCTAAGCCAACCAAATTTTGGAAGCCTTTTACATAAATATCGGAAACTTTATAGGTTACACCATTGCCGATACGGCCGGAAACGGCGCCGGTGTTGGTATGGCCGCCGTCTTTGGTAATGCCTTCTTTAACCTGAATCAAGGAATCCACTACCGAGCAGCCGCGGATGGTTACGGTGCGTGCCTCGGCGGCGGTATTGGTATTGGTATAAAGAATTGCAGCCAAATTTTCAGTAGTGGTAATGGTTACGGAAGAATTCTTGACATGGACATTCTCCATCAAAAGATCGTTTGCACCGGCACCCAAGCAGATGACAAGGGAGCGTCCATATCCGCCTCTGGTATGAACATTATCAAAGGTTACATTCTTTACATATTTGCCACGGAAACCGGTGTTATTATCGGATCCATGGAAGAACGCTTTCGCATTGGTGGTCCAGTTGCGGATGGTTTTTCCCAAACCGTTGAAGGAGAAAAGGATATTGCCGGAGAAGCCATCAAAGGAGGTATCGGTCAGATCAATATCCGCGCCCAGATAGAGGGTAACGTTCGCTTTATTGATATAGGAAAGCTTGGAATCGGCATACTCCAGCTCGTCCTGATTATCAATGATGAAATCGTTGACGCCGGTGGTAGCCATCTCGGTAACATTCATGATGGAATCCGCCACGGCGACGGTCATATCCCGATCGCCGACCTCGATGGAGGTGGTGCCTTCCAGAATCTTGCCGTCCTGAATCAAGGTGGGATCCTTGATACCCGTCAGATCCAGATCAAAGTTGCCGCTGTTGGGCAGGGTATAATAAGGCACACCATTTACAGTGATGCAGATGGGAGTTTCATAATTATCATTGCTGCCGATAATTTCATATTCCTTTTCAACCAGAGCAAAAGCATCGGTTTCGGCAGCCTTATTCAGCTTATAAACGATCTCCAAGGAGGGCTTGGGAGTCAGCGCACCTGCGCCTACGGTGGAGCCTGCTCCGATAACAGTTTCGGTACCGAAGACAGCAACAGCAGTCTTATTATTAACGCCGATGGCCGTGCCTGCCTCATTGGCCGCAGGATCAGTTACCGCAATTTTCCCCTCTGCCACGATCTGACGGACCTCGCCGTCATTCTCGCCTACTACGCCGCCGATGGCATAGTTGGTGCGCACCTCAAAGGTCGCAACAACGCCGTTATGGTCGGAAGGACGCAAGGGGGTAGTTCTTGTAATAAGAGTGTCGGAAGCACCTGTATAAGCACTCTCTGCATTGGTTGTGATCTCGCTTGCGGCATACTTTGTGCCAAGTGAATCATAAAGTTCATCCCGCACCTCAAAGGCGGTTACATTGGCCGCAGAGCCATCAATCAGAATATGGTCGATGGTGCCGGTAGCGCCTACATAGATATCACCGCTGGTATTCTTGGTTTTGCTTTCGTCAACATAACTTGTTGCGATATCACGGGCATTATCCATCTCGCCATTCAGCCAGTTTTCCACCAGCTTATAGCTGCCGGCAGAAGTGCCTGCATTATAGTCGCCTGCGGCAATGAAGATGGCATCGGAATAGGTGACGCGCAATGCGTTCATTTTATTGATCAGTACGGGAATTTCCTTCATCCGCACTTCTTCGCTGTCGTGCTGGGGATGCAAGCTATAAAGGACGATCTTTTGGCCGGTAGTCTTATCCTGCAAAGCGATCCAGTTACATACGCGCTTATTGCCTGCGCCGAAGCCCCACTTCTCGCCATCATATTCGCCGCCGCTCTGCACAACATCCCAATTAGCATCCTGCTCCTCAACAGATGCATCGGGATTGACAGAATGCCAGAAGGTGCCGGAGGTAAGCAAGTTGAATTTATCGGTTTTATAAGCGACGATTGCACCCTCTTGAGGAGTCGCTTCCTCAGAACCCTGAGAACCAAAAAAGGTGTAGGTGCCGCTGAGATTTGAATCCAGATAATACTTCCAGGATTTTACCGTGTTCGTGTCATTATTGGTGATTTTATCCCACCAACTGGCATCTTCCGATACTTTGTCCATATCGGTAAAGGAATACTCAGAAAACGCAATCAAATCAGGGCTGACTTCGTTGATTCGAGCCAGCATACCCGGGCGGCGGCTCAACTGCGAACTGCTGTTCAAATAAGTATCATACTTTGCAAACTCAGAATCACCCCACTGGCAGAGGTTCTGGCTCATTACTTTATAAGTATAATCAGCGCGGACGGTGGAGGAAGCCGTATAGCTGACGGTCGCCTGAGAAATGCAATTTTCAACCACTCCATAGTTCTTACCGGCAATCGCACCCACATAAGCGTTACCGGAGATAGAGCAAGTGGAATCCATTTTAACATTACGGATGGTTCCTTTGTTCACGCCGAAAAGACCTTGGAAGTTATCATCACTTGCCAAAGTCAGATTTTTGATGGTATACCCATCGCCATCGAAGGTGCCGGTAAAGGGCGCATCGAGGGTACCGATGGGGGTATAAGCCTCATTTTCGAAATCAATATCCGCTGTTAGGATATAATTACCACCAAGATCATTTTTGATCGCCTGCAGCTCTGCAGGGGTATCAATCTCGATGGCTCCTGAATTCGCAGTTACCACTATATTAAAGCCTGCCACCAGCGAGATGAGCATGGCAATGGTAACCAGCAGGGATACGATGCGGGTTTTCTTTGTGAACATATTAAAATCCTCCTTAAAAAGTGGGATAATTTCTCGATTTTGTAAGTGTTTACTACATTTTGGGCGCAATAAGCCGCCAAAAACAGTAGACGATCACATCTGCATTTTAGCACTTTAGTTCCTAAAAGGGAATCACCTAATGTTGCATATATACCACTTTTTGTGATTTTTTTGTAAATTTCCATTATTTTCGTGCAATATGCACAAAAGCCCCTTTGGGGAAGTGAAATTGTTGCCTTACGGCAAGAGTGAAATGGATACTTTAAGAAAAAAACGCGGCCGCGTTTTTATTCTAAATTCAGAAACCTGCCGCAGCAGGTTTCTACCTTAAGCAAACACGAGTAATCCGAACCTGATTTTAAGGGGCGGATTATTTGTGTTTGCTGTGTTAAAATACTCGTTAATCCGGTAGGATTAACTGCGTTTTATGCCTTGCAAACCCAAAAATCCGCTCCCTTAAAATTCTTTGACCTTAAAATGAGCAGAATTTCAAATGATTTTTGGTGCGGAGAAGTTTGTAAGGCTGGCGCCTACAAACCTTTGACAAGCCAAAAAGCGTTGAAATTATGCCATTTTAGGCAGGTTCGGATTATTCGTGTTTGCTTAACTTTTCACTGCGCCGAAGGCGCAATTTCACTCTTCACTGACCGCTTGCGGTCAATTTCACCCACAAAAAAATCGGATGTGCCAAAAGCACACCCGATTTTTAATTACTATGAATTTATGCGGCATTTACGCCTCTTGCAATATAGCGCAAGATTACGCACACATCGGCAATGGTTACCTTGCCGTCTACGTTTACATCTGCTCTGCCGTCCTCATTGATAAAGCCATCAACGGTTTTACCCATTACATTCTGCAGAAGAGCCAAAGCATCTCTTGTATCCAAAGAGTTGCCGCCCATGCAGTCGCCCAGCAGATAAGCGCTCTCGGCCCAACTCTCATCCAGTGCATAAGTGCCTGCAAGGATATCCTTGGTGAGCAGGGTTACATTACCCTTTCTCCAGATCTTGCCGGCGATTGCAGCAAGCACATCCTCAGATGCAGTGATCTTACCATCGGCGGTAGCGCCATAGAGGGTATAGCCGCCCAAAGTAACGATATTTTCCTTCACCATGGGGATGGAAACCTCGCCATCGCTATTCTCCCAGCGCAGGCCGGAAGCGGTCTGCAGCTTGGTGGCCAGAGTACCGTCGGTAATCTCTGCTGCGGTGGTGGTGCCGGCCTTTACAGAGTAGTTGTTTGTACCTACTACAGTACCGTTGCCTTTATAGAGATCATAATCTGCCATATCGGAATAGCTATTATCCAGATAGAGGGTATCGGTAGCATTGGCCACAGCTCCTACCAATCCGGCAGTGGTGGCTGCGAAAGAGCCCGTAGCGCCTTCTGCTACCTGATAGATATTCCCATAAGAACCGCAGTTCTTCACGGTACCATCATAAGCTTCGCCGAGAATTCCGCCGACAGCAAGCGGATTAGAACTGCCGTTTACAATCATCCTATTATTATAAGAATAGCAGTTTTCAATCACATTGTTTGCAGTCAACGCACGGGAAGCAATAAAGCCATAGTTTCCGCTGGCCGCATTGGTGGAAATATTAAAGGTCATTCCGCTGACGGTGCAATTGCGAACCAGATAGGTATCGGTCGTACCTGCGCTGGCGGTTGCAGGCTGAAGCAGAATTGCTGCCATACCGTTGCCGGCAGTCTTAGTCATGCTTCCGCCAACCACATGGCAATTCTCGATCACATTATGGCCTTCTGCATAGCTTACCAGCAAGCCGGTATGCTGACCACCGTAAACAACGGGATTCTCCAAGGTTACATTCTTGATGGTCGCATTCTTTGTATAATGGAAGATTGCAGTAGCACCACTGGTGGTAGTGGGGGCAGCTTCCGTGCCGCTCTTCCAGTTTTTGATCTTATAGCCGTGGCCATCATAGGTGGCCTTGAAATCGTTGGCCGCAGTACCGATACGAAGAACGTCATAGTTACCGGTATTATAATGACCACTGTTCATATCGATGTCATTCAGCTGATGGATGGTATAATCATCCGGAATATAGCCGGGAAGGTCACCAAAGTTAGTCTTTCCGTTGTTATTACCACTTTGGTTGTTATACTGAGAAAGCCATACCAAATCTGCAACAGTTGCAACACCAAAGTCCTTCTGCTTAGCAAAAGTATACTTGGTCATCTCAGTAACAGGGATATATTTGCCTTCCACCTGCTTCAAAGCGGGAGCGGCAGCCAAAGCAGCAGCCAATTTTTCCACATTATTTGCGCCGGTGCAGGCCTTGGTGAAAGCGGCCTTGGATTCGGCGGTAAAATGCGCGCTCTTAGCGATGGCAATCTTCAGATCGCTATAGATCTTGCCTGCCACTTTGTTGTTATCCTCCAGCCAGGTATTGCCGGTGGTAGCATCCAGCATCTTCTCTGCGATAAAGGGAGAGATGATGTTGTAGCCCCAAAGGTTGGCATGGCATCCGTCTCTATAAATCTTACCTACCTCACCATTGGTATAAAGCGCGCAAGCCTTTCCTACTTCTTCATCATGGAAGAGGTCGATGGCATTAACGCCCCATTTAGCGCAGATCTTCAAAGCTTCTGCATAATGGGGACCCATGTTCCATACCTGACCGGCATTCTTTTTGGGTTGGTCATAGTTTAAGATATAGTTGATCTCTGCAGTATCACCATAGAGAGTGGTTGCATAGTAGAAGAGTTCTTCCAAAGCACCTGCATAAGTATTGATATCAAATGCGGTGGGAGAGTAGGAATCGCTCATTGTACCAACAGGAACAGACTGCCATGCATCGTTGGTACCGCCATGAAGCATTACTACATCGAAACCGCCTGCAGGCTCATCTGCCTGAGTGGCGATCAAGCGATTTACAATACGGCCGGGGCGTGCGGTAGAAAGAGACCAACCACTCTCGCCGTTATGGTCGTAGGTCATATTGAAAGCCTTGCTCACACGGCCTACAAAGCCGCCATACCAAGTGCTTGTAGGTACACCACCGCTTGATTTATCAAAAATAGGAAGATCCTGAGTAGCCTGGCAGATAGAATCACCAAACCATACAGAGTTTGCATTGAAATAGGGGCTATTCATATCGCCGCCCATCAATTTCCAATAGCCTTCTACATCGAATTCATTGTTTTTCTGAACCATGAAATCGGCAATACCGGTTTGGTGGGTAATAACCCGCACATAAGAAACCCCTGCGGGTACGGTATAGCTATAGATACCATAGGTTTGAGAATCGTCCAAATTCTTAGGATTATTATCCTTGGTGAAGGAATCCACCTTTCTTACGGTTGCAGACATGGGCTTGTTGCCGGTGCCTACCTGAATCTCATTGGTGCAGCCTTCGCCTTGAGCATTATAGCCCACAGCACCATAATACAAGCTATCACGATGGGGACCCCATGTAATGGTATCGCCTTCTTCAACTGCGATCAAATGGGTAGCGCTATGATTATTATTGCCAGAATTGATTGTACCATCAGGATTCAGCAAACCCTTTGCATCCAAATACATATTCCAAAGATTCACACCGGGAAGGCTATCATGATATGCGAAATACTTATCATAGGTCAGCACATCTTTGGTGATTACATAAAAATCTGCATACTCAATGGGGAGGGTGCAGCGAATATAACCATCTTCAGTAGCAGTATAGGAATATACAGCCAAATAAGTCGGCTTATCTTTATTATCCCAATCCGCATTAGTGCGACGCAAAGACCCCTCAAATTTGAAAGCTTCGGGGGTCTGGGCTGCCGGAATCTGAGTACCAGCAGTAGTATTATTCTTGGGATAGAAATAAGCCTGATACCCTTGGCTTACATTCAAAGGCCCGAAATATACTGTCTCGCCGGCTTTCACCTCAACAGGATTAGAGGTTACATAGATCAGCTCATTTGTATTGGTAGTTGCCATGTCGGCAACTGCACGACCGGCTACTGCCTTATCCGTATCGTAGAGGTTAGCGAAGGGTGCGGTGGAAGCCGCTGCAGGGAATACCATCATTGCGCAGCATGAAATCAGCATCATTACCACCAACAACCAACTTGTCAGTTTTTTCATGTTCGTACACTCTCCTTAAATTTTTTCAAGAAATTCATGGCTTTCGATATGAATTCCCATCTTATGGTTAAAGTATACAATTATTTCTTCCTCTCGTCAACAACTTTTTCCTATTTCGTTACTTTTCTCTTAAAAAAACGGATGTGCCAAGGGGCACCCTTCGCAAGGAAGGATAGCCTTGATAAAGCGGGATTTTGGCGCAAAACGGTGTTGAAAATGCTCGCCACCCGTCAGGGTGCCTGCGCTTTTCGCCTTGTCTTGCATCCA
>JAZMZQ010000012.1:0-5680 GCA_045586045.1 Eubacteriales bacterium | reverse complement strand
ATCAAAATGATTTTTTACAGCCCCTTTTTTATTTTATCTGCAATGCTTTAATATGTTTGTGAATCTCCAAAATCTCTTTACGCGAGGAAACGCCCAGTTTTCCATAGAGATTTCGGCTATGGTATTTCACTGTCGATTCTTTTATATTCAGGCTTGCCATAATTTCTTTGGTGGTTAATCTGGCAATATAAGCATCAAAAATCGCTTTTTCTGTGGGGGTAAGGGCTTTGAGCCCCGCTAAAAAGAATTCCACCCGCTCAGTCTCTACTGCTTTTTCCTCGATGGGCCTATCCCGCATAAGATGCGGCCCATCCGCTTGCTCTTCCGAATAAGCCTTTGCCGCCTCTACCTGCCGCACAATCTCCCGCAATTTCTGATTTTCTTTCATTACAAGGTGAACGCCCAAAAGAAATAGCTCGCTGATGATATAGGAGATCGAAAGCATCTCGAATCGGAACTCTACAATCTGCTCCATCAGCCATACTCCGATATTGACCATGACCGCAATGGCGAGAATAACCGCATGGGCAGTGGTATCAATGGTTTTTTTCATCCGCGCGCGGATGATCACCGCCACCATTGCTGAAAAATAACCCAGCAAATAGACCAGATAAAGGGGATGCAACGGTCCATACACTTTTACAAGAGTAGATACTCCGTCCACCACCGTAAAGGAAACCTCTTTATAATAGATCGGCAAAAAGCCGGGGCTTGCCGCAATGAGAAAGATGATCAATGATAGCGCAAATAGAATTCCCGATAACCGTTTTTTATATTTCGTATTGGTAACATTCAAAATAATCATCAGCATGGAAAGGGGCAAAAATACCGAGCCCAAATATGCGATGCGGTTGGCCCAAAGCGCCATCTGCAGCCCTTCCGCCACCGCCAGCAGGGTATAGCCGCAATTTACTACAAATACAGAGGAAAATAAAAGGAAAAACCAACTCTTATTTTTACGAACCGTTAAAACACACCCTACCAAAAGCAGCAAGGAAAGGAATGCGACCACACCGTAGATGAGGGAAAGGCTTGCGTTTTTATCCCCTACTCTTTGGCAGGCGGCAAGATTGCAAAGCAGAATCGGCAGGATGAAGATGCCTGCAAATACCTTCTTCATTTTCATTCCCCTCCTTCCTTTTTTCAAAATTCCCCTCAACCTATACTTTTGGTATGGGGACATTTTTTATCATTATAGTTATAATTATAATACAGATTTCCCTTACGGTCAAGTCGCTTGTCTTTTCAAAGGAGGAGAAAAACATGAGACAAAAATCATTGATGAAAGTTTGCAGCGCCATATTGGCCCTGATTCTATTGATCGGCCTGCTTCCTGCTCCGGTGCTGGCGCAAACGCCAAAATTGGCAACCCCTCAAAATCTCAAATTAACCGGCACTGTCCTATCTTGGAACTCTGTGCCCAATGCAGATTTCTATGGTATTACTTTGTATTTTGGCAATTACCAATATAGCATTGGCAATTGGCAAACAGAGGGGACCAGCATCAATCTATATAAATATCTCCAAGATGGAGAAACCTATGGTGCCACTGTCATTGCCTGCAGCAGCGGCTCTTATCAGATCTCCTATCCTGCAGAACTCCCTTTAACTGCTTGCTCCAACAATATTCCTATTTATAGAGATGTCCATGTGGTAAACGGTACTGCTTCTGCTTCTACTGCATACCCCGGTATGTCGGTCCGCTTAGAAGCAAAGCCTGCTCCCGAGGGGATGGTCTTTGATCGTTGGGAATTGAGCGGCGGTTATTTCAATATCGGGTATCAAGCCACCAATACGGTCGTTTATATACAAGCGATCTGCGATAACGACATCATCGCGCGTGCCACCTATAAATATCCCGGGAATGTTACCTCGGCTTTTACAATTCAACCGCAAGGCGGCGCCGCATTGATCGGGAATTCCTTTGATGTAACCTATGCAATGAATTTTACGCCGCAAGGAACGGTTAAAGTCCAAGTAGAAGGAAATACCCCCGGAAGCTTTACCGATCTTAAGCAAGGTGCAATTGATTGTGCCTCCGTTACGGAAGATCATGTCGTTACAAAAACATTCCGCATCATGGCATACGATGGTACCCGAAATATTTATAGTGATGAATTTATCGTATCTTGGGAAGACGGCCCTCGGTTTATCTCGCAGCCTATCGGCGGCACTATTGCTCATCATGCCGATTTTATCGTAAACTTCAGTTTGAATTTTACGCCATTTAATTGCCGCGTTGAGCGTTTTAACGATTATTTGGGCCGATGGGATGAGCTTGCGAGCGCTTCCGCAACGCAAGCAACCATCGATTCCTATGATTTTAATGTTACAAACGCATATCGAATCAAAGCCATCATTGAAGGCGGCGGAGAGGTATATAGCGATGAATTCACCGTTACTTGGAGCGATGCGGCTTCCAAATTTCTTCAGCATCCCGCAACCGCAACGCTTGAATTGAGCAAAGATTATCCGTTTACTTTCGCCATAAACTTTACCCCCACTTCCAATATCGCCATTCAGCGCTATGATTCCGGATGGGACGATTGGGTAACCATCGGTTATTGTACCTCTTTAACCGCAGGCACCATTTCCGGCTATGCATCCGATACTACGCATCGATATCGTCTTGAAGCCTATGATCAAGGAACTCCGATTCGCAGTAATGAATTCATTGTTACTTGGGCTGAAAATACCCAATACCATATCACCGTAACCGGCGGGACTGCCTCCTGCGCCACCGCAGTTTCCGGCACCACCGTTACGCTGAAAGCAAATGCCGCACCGCAGGGAAAAGTATTCGATAAATGGGTGGTAACCGGCGCAACCGTCGCCAACGCAACCGCTCCCACCACCACCTTTATCATGCCGGCCGCCAATGTTGCTGCAACGGCCACCTATAAAAATTGCGCCCATTCTTATTCCAATCCCTGCGACCCCGATTGCAACCTCTGCGCGGCAAGAAGAGAGCCGCCTCATCAATACGGCAGCTACCTCTATAATAACGATGCCACTTGCGAAAAGGATGGCACCAAGACCCGCACCTGCGCCCTTTGCCAAAAGCCCCAGACGATCACAGCCGGCGGCACCAAGCTGATTGATTCTTCCAAAAAATTCAAGGATGTCCCCCAAAAGGCTTGGTATAAGCAATATGTGGATTATGCGGTAACCAACGGCATCTTTACCGGCACCTCCGCCACCACCTTCTCCCCCAATACCAATATGACCCGCGCGCAGTTTGTGCAGGTATTTGCCAACCTTTCAGGGGTTGATACCTCCAATAAGAAAGTACATTCCGGCTTCACCGATGTGCCGCAGGGCAAATGGTTTACTCCCGCTGTGGCTTGGGCTGCAAAAAATGGCATTGTGGCCGGAATGGGCAACGGTAAGTTTGCCCCCAATGACAAGGTAACGCGGGAGCAGATGTGCGTTATGATTGTCAATTATATTGAAAATTACCAAAAGAAAGCCTTAAATAAGGTCGTGGATGCACCCGATTTTGCCGACCATAAAAAAATCGCAACCTGGGCAAGAGCGGCGGTTTATAAATGCGCCGATGCAAAGCTGATCAACGGCGTTGGAAAAAATAAATTTGCGCCCAAAGATCCCGCTACCCGCGCCCAAGGCACCACCATCTTCACCTTCTTTTTTAAGGAATATATGAACTGATACAAAGTAAAGGAGAATAAATCCATGAAGACAACAATGAAAATGCGGTTACTTTGCTTCTTGCTTTGCTTCATCCTCTTGGTTGGCTTACTGCCGACCCCTGTATTTGCCTTCGAATCGACCACAGTTACTACCTACGACGCCCTTTGGAAAGCGATTTTTTCCAAGGATGATTATTACATTACGCTGGGCTGCGATATTACTTATTCTGTTCCGGAAGGGGGGAATGCCCCCTTGCAGCCCTATCAGTATTTGCTGAATGTTGATGGAACAAAGAATAAAACACTGGACTTGAACGGCCATACGCTCCAAGTTTCCAATGAGCGCACCAATTGGCCGACCACAAGCGGATTGTTTAATATTGATGATACTGCAAGTCTGACGGTAATGAATGGTACAATAAAGTTATATAACTATAACAACAGCCAGAGGGATAACATCGGCGTTTTTAATGCCCGCGACGGTTATCTGACGCTTACAAATGTTGATGTAGTAAATTGCCGTAATGGTACAGCTGTTAATGCGCAAAACGAAGCAACGGTTACCATTGAAGGCGGCTCAATAACAGCCTATAATGGATTCGCCGTTACTGCAGTCAGCTCCTCATGGCTCATACTGGATAAAGGCGTCATATTGACTACGTCTAACGGCAGCGGCCTGATCACGCAGCCTGCCGATTATGGCTACGGCTCTCTCCATGCCTCCACCCCAAATCTTTTTGTTGTTTCTGCCATGTTTGAAGCAGGGCTTGAGATAGCAGAAAGCACCATCGGCCAATTTTCACCGGCGGCAAATCGCCTTGTCTTCGTGAATAATCAAAAATATAATTCTGCCTTTGCCAAAAGTAAAAGCGGCGATTATTATTGGGATACCAATGCAACCGGCGGTTGTGCGCTTGTGGCCAACGACAGCAGCTATTCATTTGCAAAAAAAGTGCAGGTCATTTCCACCACCGCAACACAGGCAGTTTCTGTAACCAACGGTAGCGCTTCTCCCAAGCAAGCCACCTATGGCTCAACCGTTACCATCACCGCAAACGATATACCGGGAAAGGTTTTTATTGGATGGACCGTAGAAAACGGCGATGTTACGCTTGCTGATCCCAATGCCAAAACAACCACCTTTACCATGGGCGCAAGATTGGCAGAAATCAAAGCCCACTATAAAAATGCTCCCATCACCTCTGCAGAATTCATGGTGGCAACGCCTGTTCAAGGCGGGCATCCAAGCGCCGCCACCACAACCTCAGAGCATATTACCGTAAGCGAAACATGGTGTGTCGAGCTATATGATGAATATTCATTTAGTTCCACCCTCCCCGATAATCACATCTTTGAAGGGGGCCACACCTATCGTATTGGTGTCGTATTTGAGGTGGAGCAAGGTTATTCGCTGGATGATAGCTTTTCTGCAAAATTTGTAGATCCCATCAGCAGGGTAAAAACACCTGCTTCGCAGGGATCTTCCCGCCATGTATGGGTCGTCGACTATCTGGTGGAAGATCATTCTGTTGAAATCACCTCTGTAGCAGCCACAATAAGCGGCGCTCATGCAGGCGCCACCGCCGGCTCGACTACTGCCGCAACAAATGATTCAACCTACACCGTTGCCATCAAAGGCTGGTACGATTGTGATAGTGTATTTAGCCACGGATCTTCAAATCTCCTACAAGATAATGAAAAATTTGTAGGTGGAAAAACCTATACCGTAGGCGTAACCTTCACGCCTCTCGGCTTCAACTCTCTCGCAACCAACCTTGCCGCCTCAATCAATGGCGCAGAGGGATTCATCGGTAGCTGGGATCTCAAAAGCAGAATATTTTATACTACGATAACCATTCCTCAGCCCCAGCCATACCCCATCACCGTAACCGGCGGAACTGCCTCCTGCGCCAGCGCAGTTTCCGGCACCACCGTTACGCTGAAAGCAAATGCCGCACCGCAGGGAAAAGTATTCGATAAATGGGTGGTAACCGGCGCAACCGTCGCCAACGCAACCGCTCCCACCACCA
>JAZMZQ010000011.1:0-4857 GCA_045586045.1 Eubacteriales bacterium | reverse complement strand
GTCGGACTTCCATCAAAGTCCCAGCCCGTAACGGGGGCAACCGAGCTCCATTACAGCCGCAATTATACGGGTTCACAGAGCCGACTCAGGAAGGAGACCGCACCATCTTCCGCACCGATTCACACCAACCATCGGCTCTCTGAAGCGTCCAAAAGGAGCAGATTTTCCGTCAACATCTTTGGTTTATGAAAGAATTTAACCATAAAGCAAATAATTTGTCAAGAAAAATTTTGGTTTTTTCAAAAAAAGGTTTGACAATTCAAAAAAAATGTGTTAAAGTTTGAAAAAAGTGTTAGAAATGGCTAAGACGAAGACGGCAAGGTTCATCGGATCTTCAGAGAATCGACGGTTGGTGCAAGTCGATGATCGGTAACCAATATGCCCATCACTTCCGAGCCGGTGAGCCGAGTGATTATCACCAGGCTTTCCCGTTTGCCCGCGTTAAGGGATAGGGATTATTGGATCCTGAAGCGATGGTATGATTACCATAATTTGAGTGGTACCGCGGGTATTGATTTTGCTCGTCTCAAGAGTTATCTTGAGGCGTTTTTTTATTTTCCAAAGAAAGGATGACAACAATGAGTAACACGAATCCTACAACCCAATTAATGGACATTGCAGCCCGTATTCGCGATATGCGTGATATTTTGGGCTATAGCACTCAAAAGATGGCAGAACTTACTGAAGTCTCCGAGGGTGATTATCGGACTTATGAGACGGGAACAGTTGATTTGCCTTTCACCTTTTTGCATAAATGCGCCGCTGCTTTCGGCGTTGAAATTACTGTACTCTTAGAAGGGCGCAGCGCCAAGCTTTCCGGCTATACCATTACAAGAAAAGGAAAAGGGCTTGTGACTGCAAGCGAAGATGGCATCACCATTCAAGATATGGCCCCCATGTTTCGCAAAAAGCTTGCCACTCCCTATTGGGTTACTTATCAATATTCTGAAGAGCTGCAAAATAAACCTATCCACACCGTAACCCATGCAGGCCAAGAGTTTGATATGGTCATTAAAGGTACCATGCGGATCCGTGTTGGTGATCACGAAGAAATCCTGCGGGAGGGAGACAGCATTTTCTATAAATCCTCTACTCCCCACGGTATGATTGCTGTCGATGGGCAGGATTGCGTATTTCTCGCCATCATTATGGCCAGCGATACAACCGATCAAAAACTCTTTATCGGATCCGGCAAAAAAGCTGAGCACGAAAATCTTCTTTGCCATAAATATATTAAAACGGAAGAAGACGATAACGGAGCGCTCAAGGCTATTTCCTTTGAAGATGCCGATACCTATAATTTTGCTTTTGATACGGTGGATGCGATCGCTCGACGTGAGCCCGAAAAACTGGCAATGCTCCATGTGGCCAACGATATGACCGAACGCCGCTTCACATTTAAGGATATTAAAGATGCCTCGTCTCAAAGCGCCAATTACTTTAAGTCCCTTGGCATTAAACGCGGCGATCGTGTCATGCTGGTGCTTAAGCGCCATTATCAATTCTGGTTTGCAATTCTCGGCCTACATAAGCTTGGTGCCATCGCAATTCCTGCCACCAATCAGCTGGTTGAAAAAGATTTCAGCTACCGTTTCCAATCTGCAGGAGTCAGCGCAGTCCTTTGCACTGCCGACGGGGATACAGCTCATCAAATTGAATTGGCAGAGCAGCAAACAGGCATTACCCTCAAGAAGATTCTTGTGGGCGGGGAACGAGCCGGATGGCATAATTATAATAAGGAATATTCCCTTTTCTCCCGCCGCTATGTACGCGAGGAAAATGCGCCTTGCGGCGATGATCCCATGCTGATGTTCTTCACCTCCGGCACCACCGGATATCCCAAGATTGCAGTTCATAGTTATAAATATGCTTTAGGCCATTATGTAACCGCAAAATATTGGCACATGGCCGAAAAGGATGGCCTGCACTTTACGATCTCCGAAACCGGCTGGGGAAAAGCTCTTTGGGGCAAGCTTTATGGGCAATGGCTCTGCGAAGGCGCTGTATTCACCTATGATTTTGATCGTTTTGATGCAGAGAAAATCCTGCCCATGTTTGCAAAATACAATATCACCACCTTCTGCGCTCCCCCCACTATGTATCGCATGCTGATCAAGCAGGACCTGAGCCGCTTCGATCTTTCCTCCATTCATCATGCAACCACTGCCGGTGAAGCGCTGAACCCCGAAGTATTCTATCAATTTGAAAAAGCCACCGGCCTGCGCATCGCAGAAGGCTTTGGTCAGACTGAGATGACATTGGGTATTGCGAACCTTGTCGGTACCATGCTCAAGCCCGGCGCTATGGGTAAGCCTGTCCCCGGTTATGGAATCGATCTGGTGGATGCCGACGGCAATCCCGTAGCCGATGGCGATAACGGCGAGATCGTTATCCGCACTGATCCGAAGCCCACTTGCGGTATTTTCTTGGGATATTACAATGAACCGGAAAAGACCGCCGCTGTATGGCATGATGGTCTTTACCATACAGGGGATCTTGCGTGGCGCGATGAGGACGGCTATTATTGGTATGTGGGCCGTGCAGATGATGTCATCAAATCTTCCGGCTACCGCATCGGGCCTTTTGAAATCGAAAGCACCATCATGGAGCTTCCCTATGTCTTGGAATGTGGCGTTTCTGCCGCTCCCGATGAAGTCCGCGGGCAGGTCGTTAAGGCAAGCATCGTCTTGGTAAAAGGCACAGAGCCCACCGAGCAGCTCAAAAAAGATATCCAAAACTATGTCAAAACCCGAACTGCTCCCTATAAGTATCCCCGCATTGTAGAGTTCCGCGATGAATTACCCAAAACCATCAGTGGAAAGATTATGCGTAACAAATTATAATCCGATCCCTGATAATCAATTTGAGGTGTATTATGGAACAACAAATAACAGGAATGACTTATAAAATCAGAGAGATGGCGGCGCGCATTAAAGAATTGCGTGAAATCACAGGCCTGACCGTTGAGGAAATGGCCGAGCGCACCGGCATCAGTGTAGAAGAATATATCCAAAGCGAAGCGGGTAACCGCAATCTCAGCGTATCGTTCTTATATCACTGCACCCTCTCCTTCGGCGTTGATATGGGCGACCTTTTGGAAGGCCGAAGCCCCAAACTGCGCTCCTATGCCCTGACCAGAAAAGGCCAAGGCCAGCGTATTGAAGAAGCGCACCATATGGTAGGCTATAACCTTGCGGCAGATTTCCGCAACCGTATTGCCCTCCCCTTGTATATGGAGCTCAACTACCGCCCCGGCGCTGAATACGAAGATATTGAACTGACAACCCATGAGGGGCAGGAATGTGATATTGTAATCCGCGGCCATATGCGGATCCAGATCGGCGGGCATACCGAAATTTTGCATCCCGGCGATACCATTTATTATGATTCTTCTACCCCTCACGGTATGATTGCAGTGGATGGAGAAGATTGCGCGTTTTATGCCATCGTACTTCGAAATCTTGCAGCCCGTGCGGAAGAACAAGCGGCCGCCGAAGCCAAGCCTATTCCCAAAGCGCAGCAGGATGAGGGCAGAGGGCGGATTTATCGTAATTTCATCCTCCCCACCGAGCAGGATGGTAAGCTGACCGCCATTACATTCAAAAATGAAGAAAAATTCAATTTTGCCTACGATATTGTAGACGCTCTGGCAAAACGCAAGCCGGAAAAGTTGGCGATGATTCATCTGAGTGAAAGCGGAGAAGAGCACCGTTTCACCTTCAACGATATGAAAAAAGAATCTGCCAGAGCCGCCAATTACTTCAAATCTTTGGGCATTCAAAAAGGCGACCGTGTCATGCTGGTGCTCAAGCGGCACTATCAATTCTGGTTTTCAATCTTGGGCTTGCATAAATTGGGAGCAGTAGTCATTCCCGCCACCAATCAATTGCAGGAAAAAGATTTCACCTATCGATTTGAAGCAGGTAATGTAAAAGCCATTGTCTGCACGGCAGACGGTGATGTTGCAGCGGCAGTAGATGCGGCCGCAGAAAAAACGCCTCATCTCACCACCAAAATTATGGTAGGCGGCATGCGGGAAGGCTGGCATAATTTCAACGAAGAATATACCATGTATAGCAGCAGATTCGCCCGCACAGAGGATACTCCCTGCGGATCGGATCCCATGCTGATGTTCTTCACCTCCGGCACTTCCGGCTATCCCAAATTGGCAGCCCATAACTATAAATATCCTTTAGGACATTTCATTACAGCCAAGTATTGGCATCAAGTAAATCCCGATGGCCTGCACCTTACCATTTCCGATACAGGTTGGGCAAAATCCCTTTGGGGCAAGCTCTATGGCCAATGGCTGTGCGAAGCGCCCATCTTTGTATATGATTTTAATCGATTTGACGCAGAGAAGATCTTGCCTCTCTTCAAGAAATACGGCATCACCACTTTCTGCGCACCTCCTACTATGTATCGCATGCTGATCAAGCAAGATCTCAGCCGCTTTGATCTTTCCTCCATTGAGCATGCATCTATCGCCGGTGAAGCCCTCAATCCCGAGGTATTCCGCCAATTCAAAAAGGCAACCGGCTTAGAAATCATGGAAGGCTTCGGCCAATCTGAAAGCACCTTGATTATTGGTAATCTCAGAGGATCCAGCCATAAGGTTGGCTCGATGGGTAAGCCTGTCCCCTTATATGACATTCATCTTTTGGATGCCGAAGGCAATGAAGTGGCAACCGGTGAAAACGGTGAGGTTTGCATCAATATCAAGGACGGTCTCCCCTGCGGCCTCAGCTATGGCTATGAAGGCAACGCCGAAACCACCGCCGAGGTATGGAAGGATGGCTGGTATCATACCGGTGATCTTGCATGGAAAGATGAGGATGGCTTCTTCTGGTATGTGGG
>JAZMZQ010000010.1:0-9153 GCA_045586045.1 Eubacteriales bacterium | reverse complement strand
TTTTTCCTTATAATAAGAAAACAAGGAAAAAAGAGCGGGATTTCTTTTTCCTTGTTGATTTATAGAATCGGCGGAACACTTTTATTTTCTTGTTTTCTGCGGTCTGTGCCTTTTTTGACAGTCTGAAATGCGAAGAAGCATTTGCTTCTTCGCATTTTTTAATGGTTTAGTTTTCTTGCTTGAGGAGCAATTTCGGCTCCACCAAGACCGACCAATGGCCCTCATAGACCACCATTCCGGGACGAGAGCCGACCGGCTTCTTTACATGGGAGACGGGGCAATAATCCACCTCCACTTTAGGGGCATCTTTTCCCTTGCTGTAGTAGGCGCAGATGGCGGCGGCTTCCAGAATGGTCTGATCGTCGATCTCTCTTCCGCCGCTGACAATCAAGACATGGGCGCTATGGATATTCTTGGTATGAAGCCAAAGATCATCCTTGCGGCTCATCTTTACGGTAAGCTGATCGTTTTGCATATTATTGCGGCCCACCAAAATGGGAAATCCACCCGAAGAGACAAAGCGGCGGGGCTTGGAGGGCGCCCCGGAACGAGCGGTGGTTTTCCGCTTATTTTTGGAAAAGCCGGTGCGGATCAGCTCTTCGCGGATCTGATCGATATCTGCGCCGTTTTCGCAATCGCAAAGAGAGAGGAATACGCTCTCCAGATAGCGAAGATCCTCCCGATCCTTGGCGATCAGCTCGGCTACCACCTTGGAGGAGGTTTTCGCTTTATTATATTTTTTGAAATAAAGCTGCGCATTTTGCTGGGGAGAGCGGTCGGGCCGCAAGGGGATGGTGAAGGGGGCGCAGTTCTCATAATAATTTTCCACCGTAATTTCCCGCATACCGGTCTTAGCACGATGGAGATTGGCCTGTAAAAGCTCGCCGCAGATGCGGTAGTGATCGGCTTTTTTGCCATCCTCCAGCTCTTTCATCCGCACCCCCATGGTCCGCTCAATGCGGGCGCAGGTGCGGGAGAGCAAAAGCTCAATATCGCGGGTCTTTTGCTTAAAGCGAATGGCCTCGGCGCTTTTTTCATAATAATCTTCAATCAGTGCAAGGGGATCGGAATAGGGAATCTGCTCTCCGCTTTCTCCATATTGCCGCAGGGGAAGGAAGGAAAAATCAATCCATTTCCCGCTTGCCCTCTCCCGCACGGCGCAGGGGCTGCAGCATTTCTTTGAAAGGCTGCTCACCGCCTCGCAAAGGGCTTTTGAGAGGGCATTTTTTTGATTGGGGGTAAGGGAGCATGCGGCAGAATCGATCTTTCCGGCGGCAGAAAAAGCAAGCTCCCTTGCCACCACCGGCGAGATGCCGCTATAGGTATCCATAATGGCTTTCCAAAGGGGCTTATCGGTGGAGAGAATCTGCACAAGATCCTCCTCTCCCCCTTCAATAAACGCTTTTTTATCCTGCGGGACAATCGGCTCGTAAAGAAGCCCCGGCAGCATCTGCCGGCCGGTGGTTACGGTAAGGTCCACATGGCGGATGGCATCAATAATCTTGCCGTTCTCCTCCAATAAAAGAAGGTTGGAGGTGCGGCCTAAGATTTCCAATACCAGCCGCTTTTTAACCGGCTCGAAGAAATCATTTTTGGCGGTGAATTCCACAAACACCGCCCGCTCAAAGGCGGGCATATAAACCCGCTCCAGCTTGGCACCGGTAAGGTGCTTGCGGAGCACCATGCAAAAGAGCGGCGGCTGAGCGGGATTCTCCGCATCCTTATCCGTCAGGGTGATGCGGGCGCAATTGGGCGTGCAGCAAAAGAGCAGCTTGCTCTTAAAGCCGGGTGCGCGCAGGTGCAGGAGGATTTCATCCTTCCCCGGCTGGTGGATCTTCTCCACCCTCGCGCCGCCGGCAAGGCTGTTGATCTGATGGGTCAGATGGGTCAGAAAGCATGCGTCCAGTGCCATAATTATAATTGCTCCAATACAGGGTGATGGGGAAGGGTATGAACGGTGAGAGCGGGGAACTGCTCCTGCAAAAGGGCGGCAAGGTGCTCGATAATGAGATATTCCGTCTCATAATGGCCAAACATCAGCAGATTCATATGAAGATCTCTTGCCATCAGGGCATGATGGTGCTTGGCTTCTCCCGTAATAAAGGTATCGCAACCCGCGTGATAAGCGGCCTCCATCATGCTGCCGCCGCTTCCGCCTACAATGGCGGCCTTGCCGATCTGCTCATGGTCCGCTACGCCAAGGCAGGTCTTGGCAGGGATGCGCTTTTTGAGAAGGGCAGCCAGTTCCGAAAGGGAATGGGGAATTTTGCCCATTCTTCCAAGCCCATCGAGAGATTCAATCTCCTGCATATCGCAAAGGGAGGCAATAAAATCGTTGATTCCTCCGGGGGCGGCGTCCAGATTGGTATGGCAGGCGATATGGGCGATCCCGTTTTCGGCAAGGGCCAAAATGCGGCGGCCGTCCAAATGGCTGTCGTTGATCTGCCGCGGGCCATCGAACAGCAGGGGATGATGGGTAATAATCAATTGGCAACCCCGCTCCTTGGCGGCTTGGATCGCCTCTTCGCAGACATCCAGCGCCAGCAGCACCGTCTTGACCTCTGCATTGCCTCGGCCCACATTCAGGCCCACATTATCCCATTCCTCGGCCAGCTCAAAGGGGCATACTTGGTTGAGATATTCTAAAATTTCATGGATGGTATTCATAATCTTGCCTTTCCGATCAGTTTTAATAACCGCTCTTCTTCTAAAATACGATCTTTTGATGGATTTTTTGCGCTTCGCAAGCCCTGCAGAGCAAGGGTTACCCGCCGCTCTTCTTTATCCAGAAGGGTCTCATATAAAGGATCTCCCCGATAAATTGAAAAATAATCGGGCGTATAAGGTGCATTGGTTTTGCGCACAGTAAAGATACGATAGATCTTCTCTTTATCTGCCGCCAGCGCACCCGATAAAAGGCGGTAGCCTTTTTGGCCGAGATAATCCATCAATTCATAGACAGCGCTCATGGGCTGCAGCACCCAAAGGGGCGGCTCAAGGGGCGCGTTTTCAATAATAGAGGCGATAACCTCTCCGCCCATCCCCGCAATGCAGACGCAATCGACCGTTTGCAAAACCTCCCTTGGGATTTCTCTCAGCCCGTCGGACAAAAAGAGGGGAACCTGCTCCAAAAGCCCTTCGGCAGAAAGCTGCCTGCGGGCGGCCTCCAGCGGGCCTTCCCGAAGATCAGCGGCAAAAGCGGCAGAGAGCCTGCCGGAGAGCAGGCCTTCGGCGGGCAGCTTGCAGTGGTCGGTGCCGATATCCAAAAGGCAGCTTCCCCTTGGGATCTGGGAAAGGACTGCAGAAAGACGTGTATCTAAAAGACGCATGGCAAATATACACTCCCGAAAAAATTCCTTTTATCCCATTTTAGCAAAGGGCAGAGAAAACTGCAAGTTTTTATTGCATTATTATTTGTAAAATGATATAATTTTCATGATTGAGTATTATAGGAGATTTTGGATGAGTACAGTATCAATTTTGGGTCTTCCCATTCAAAATGTAACAATGGCCGAGGCGGTGGAGGATGTATATCCTTTTCTCAGCGAGCGGAAAAATCGCATTGTGGTAACCCCCAATGCGGAGATTTTGCAAGCCTATGCCACCGATCCCAAGGTTCATGAGACCTTGCTGCAGGCGGATTATGTGATCCCCGATGGGATCGGCGTAGTCCTTGCCTCCCGCAAACTGGGCACGCCCCTGAAGGAAAAGGTGGCGGGGGTGGAGCTTGCTGCCCATCTGATCGCCCGCTGCGAGAGGGATGGCAAGAGGGTCTATTTTCTGGGCGCAAAGCCGGGGGTAGCAGAGCTTGCCAAGGCGAATTTTTTGAAAAAGCATCCCAAGCTGATCGTGGCCGGCCTGCGGGACGGATATTTTCAGCCGGAGGACGAGCCTCAGATCATTGAAGAGATCAATTCTTTGGATGTGGACATGCTGTTTGTCTGCTTGGGTGCGCCCCGCCAAGAGATCTGGATGGTGGAGCATCGCCATCTTCTGAAGGTGGGGGTCATGCTGGGGCTGGGCGGCTCGTTGGATGTCTTCGCGGGGACGGTCAAGCGTGCGCCTCGCTGGATGATCCGCTTAGGGCTGGAATGGCTTTACCGCATCTGCAAGGAGCCGTGGCGCATCAAGCGGGTGATGGAGCTGCCCTTCTTTTTGATGAGTATCAAGAAGCGCAGTCAAGATTAAAAATAAATAAGCGGCAGAGATCTGCCGCTTTTTGAAAGAGGAGAGAGAAGATGGAAAAGGCAACCTTAAAAGTGCGGCTGATCAGCCATACCCCTGATGCGGAAAAGGTGATCGCATCTGCTGCAAAGCTTTGCTACGCAAGAGCGGATATTGATACGGTTATGGACGGGCTCACCCCTGAGAAGACAGAGCAATTTTTGGAAATGCTCAGTTCCTTGGGCCATGAGAGCCCCATTGAGCATATCTCTTTTACCTTCGGGATTGAAAATGTATCCCGCGCTTTGCTGGCGCAGATTACCCGCCATCGGATTGCCTCCTTCAGCGTGCAGAGCCAGCGCTATGTGGCAGAGGATGGATTTGATTTTATTCTGCCTCCCGCCATTGAGGCCAACGAGCAGGCAAAGGCGCTCTACATAGAGACGATGGAGGAGCTCTCCCGCCGCTATTCTGCCCTGACCGATCTGCTGATGGAGGGCACGGAAGGGACAACTGCCGATAAAAAGAAAGCCATTGAGGATGCCCGCTTTGTCCTGCCCAATGGTTGTACCACCAAAATGATGGTAACCATGAATGCAAGAAGTTTGCTGAATTTCTTCCGTCTGCGCTGCTGCAGCCGCGCTCAATGGGAGATTCGGGAGTTGGCCACTCAAATGCTGGGATTGGTGAAGGAGGTTTGCCCCACGGTATTCCGCTATGCAGGCCCGCCCTGCGTGAAGGGCGGCTGCCCCGAGGGAAAGATGACCTGCGGCAAAGCAAAAGAAATGAAAGCACGTTTTTTAGGTGAATAATATGGGTAGATTGATTGTAATAGACGGATTGGATGGCAGCGGAAAGGGGACCCATTCCAAGCGGGTAACAGAGTGGCTCAACGACCACGGTATTCCCGCCATGCGCATCTCCTTTCCCGATTATGAATCTCCCTCCAGCGCTCTTTTGCAGATGTATCTGAAGGGGGAATTCGGTGCCCACGCTTCGGATGTAAATGCCTATGCGGCCTCCATGTTTTTTGCCGCCGATCGGTTCGCAGGCTTTCGCACCAAATATCAAAAGCCCTATGAAGAGGGTGTGATTTTGGTGGCAGACCGCTATACCACCTCCAATATTGTCCATCAAATGAGCAAGCTGCCTCAAGAGGAATGGGATTCTTTCATCGAGTGGCTTTCGGATTTTGAATATCATAAGCTGGAGCTGCCCCGCCCCGATGGAGTAATTTATCTGGATATGCTGCCGGAAATCTCTCAGCGGCTGATCGAGCGGCGGTATCGGGGAGATCTTTCCAAGAAGGATATTCATGAGCTGGATGTGGATTATCTTAAGCAAAGCCGCCGTTGCGCCCTTTATGTGGCAGAAAAGCTGGGCTGGCGGATGGTGCCGATGTATGATGAGCAGCAGATCCCCCGAAGCAAAGAGGAGAATTTTGAGATCATTTTGAAGCAGATCAGAGAGGTATACCATGATCTTGAATTTTGAGCAGCCGAGCCTCTCTCAAAAAGAGGCGGTAGATCGCATTGTGGCGGAGCAAGGGATCAGGATGTGTGATCAGACCTTCGGCAATATCTTTTGCTGGGCAAAGGTTGCCGATACGCAGCTTGCAATCTATAAAAACACCTTTGTATCAAAATGGCACGGCATGATCGCCGCGCCCCAAGGCCCTCAACGAAAAGAGCTGATTGAAGGGCTTTTGGCAGACGGGATGGAGCGGCTGATCGGCATTGATGCGCCGTATAAAGAATGGCTGGAAGAGCAATTTGAGGGGCGTTTTTCCTTCAAGGAGCGAAGAGTGGGCGCCGATTATATTTACGATCGAAAAGCGCTGGAAACCCTAAAGGGGAAAAAGCTTGCCGCCAAGCGCAATCATATCAATTTCTTTGAAAATAACTGCCGCTGGGAGGTCAAGCTCCTGAATGATGAGACCTTGGAGGATGCCGCCCGCTTCAATGATTGGTGGTGCGCCGAAAACGATTGCGGCGCAGAGTCTTCTTTGATGCGGGAAGGGTGTGCCGTGCGGAGAGGGCTTCGCCATTTTAAGGAGCTTGGCTTTTTCGGAATCATCCTTTATGCCGATGGCGCTCCCTGCGCTTTTTCTTATGGCGAGCCGATGGGAAAAGAGGGCTTTTGCGTCCATGTGGAGAAGGCCAATGCAGATCTTCGGGGCGCTTATCCGATGGTCAATCGAGAGCTGGTAAAGCGGCTGGATCCCGAAATTCAATGGATCAATCGGGAAGACGATACGGGGGATGAAGGCTTGCGGAAGGCAAAGCTTAGCTATCGCCCTATAGAGTTATTGATGAAATATACCGCGGAGGTAAACAAATGAGAACCATTGTATATACCCTTTTGGCGGAAGGCTTTGAAGAGGTGGAGGCGCTGGCGCCTGTGGATCTTCTGCGCCGCGCAGGGGTAGAGGCGGTTACCGTCTCCATAGAAAAAGAGCGCGTTGTAACCGGCGCCCGAGGCGTATCGGTGGTGGCCGATCTTCTTTTTGAAGAATTAGAGGAAGAAAAAATGAAGATGCTCATTCTGCCCGGCGGCTATCCCGGCTATGAAAACTTAGGCAAGGATGAGCGGGTGGCAGCCCTTTTGAAAAGAGCGGCCGCCAAAGGGTTGGATATTGCGGCTATTTGCGGCGCTCCTTCTGTCCTCGGCGGCTTGGGGCTGCTGGAAGGAAGAGTGGCTACCTGTTATCCCGGTATGGAGCCGCTTTTGGGCTGCGCTCATTCCATGGACGCTGTGGTGGAGGATGGTCCCTTTATCACCTCCCGCGGGGCAGGGACTGCCCTTGAATTTTCCCTTGCCTTGGTGGCGCGCCTTGCGGGCCGCGAGAAGGCAGAGGAGCTGCGGCGGGGGATTGTAATGCCATGAGCAGAAGAGATGTTTCCAAGGAAATTTCCGCCCTGCTGACGGTGATTCTTACGCTGCTTTTGGGGCTCAGCATGATAAGCCAATGGTTGCCGAAGATGGGTGCGGGGCTTACGGTGCTGATCTACATATTGATTTATATTTTGCCGATGGTGATCTATTCCAAAACCCATCGCTATAAGCTGCGCCACGCCCTGCGGTTAAAGGTGGTTCATCCGAGGTATTGGCTTTTTATTCTGCTTTTCGGCCTTTCCGTCTGCTTGCTTTGCAGCCTGATCAATGTGGGGACCAATGCGCTTTTTAAGGCGGTCTTCCATGTATCTTTTGAAAATTCCATTGTGGATTTGAGCGGAAAAAGTGCAACGGCTCTTTTCTTCACATCGGTGCTGCTTCCCGCCTTGTCGGAGGAGCTTTTGCTGCGGGGGCTGACCCAAGGGGAGTATGAAAAATACGGGCCGACAGTAGGCGTGTTGCTGACCGCCATGATCTTTGCCCTCTTCCATACCAATCCCATGCATATCCCCTCTTTATTCGTAGCGGGAGTCTGCTACGGCGTATTGACTTTGATTTTCAAGAGTGTATGGCCGGCGGTATTTGCCCATGCCATCAATAACGGGGTGGCATTATATATCGCCAAAAATCAAGATTACGTGCGCTATATTTTGCAGGACCGTCTTTTCATGATTATTACGGTCGTTGTATGCTTTTTAATATTGATTTTCACCTTAAAAATGCTAGAGACGGTGGTGGAGCAACGCTTGGGCAGGGCGAAGGTTGCCAAGCGATCTACCCGCTCTTTGGCCTATGGAGATCCTTTGATGAGCCCTTGGATTTGGGCTTTTGCCGCTCTTTGCATCGGTAAAATGGTCTACAACGGATTCTTTTAATTTGAAGAAGCCTTGGGTGCCGGACTATACCCAAGGCTTCTTTCTTATAAAGTTTTTCAGAAGCGGTATTGACAAAAATGGGTTAAAATGTTATACTTTTGGGCAATGGAGGAAAAGAAAGGATAAAGTCAAGCGCCCGGCCTGCAAAATCGACCGCAGGTGACGAGGAAAGGAATCATCGAAAGATTCGGCGGAAGTTCCTTCGGCGTGGAGGCGTCGTCAGGCGAAGAGCAAAAAGCAGATGCAAATCTGCAACAAATCCTTTGTCATCTCAAAATACAGTATTCAATTAAATAAGACACAAAAAGAGCTGTGATTTATTCACAGCTCTTTTAATTTATCGTTCGTAGATTCGATTGAGTTTGCGGTAGGTGGCGGGATTTAATTGAGAGAAGCCGATGGAGGTGAGGCGGAATTGCCAGTTGCCCTCTGCCACACCCGGACGGTTCATTTTGGTATCGCCCCCATAGCCGAGAAGATCCTGCACCGGTATAACGACCGTTCGGGCGGCTGAGCACCAAAGGCAGCGCAAAATGGCGCGAATGGCGGCATTTTCTGCTCCGCCGCTCTGCCAATCCTCTCCAAAGAAGCCGCAATATTCCAAGGCTTCCCTGCGCTGCTCAGGGGGCAGCTCCCAAAGGTAGGCAAGGAGGGTATTATTATCATGGGTGCCGGTATAGCAAAGGGTGTTTTCGGGGTAATTATGAGGCAAATGCAGGCCGCCGTCCTGAGCGGGGAACGCAAACTGAAAGACCCGCATCCCCGGCAAGCCGCTTTCCTTGAGCAGGTTCTCCAGTTCCTCATCACGGATCCCTAAATCCTCGGCGATCAGCGCATCGGGAGAAAATTCTTCAAAAAGCCGCTCCAGCAGCTTCATGCCGGGGCCTTGAATCCAGCGCCCTTCTTTGGCGGTCTCGGCTTCGGCGGGGACGGCCCAATAAGCGGAAAGGCCGCGAAAATGGTCGATTCTTACCCGATCATAAAGGGTGAGGGCGGAGCGGATGCGCCTGCGCCACCAAAGAAAATCCTCCTGCTCCATTTTCTCCCAATCATAGAGCGGATTCCCCCATCTTTGGCCGTCCTCGCTGAAGAAATCGGGCGGCACTCCGGCTACGCCGCGGGGCTGCCCCTCTTCATCCAGCTGAAAAAGATGCCGATTGCTCCAAACATCGGCGCTTTCCAAGGAGACATAGATGGGCATATCGCCGATGATCTGGAT
>JAZMZQ010000009.1:0-7704 GCA_045586045.1 Eubacteriales bacterium | reverse complement strand
GAGAGCAGATCGGCGGAAAGCAGAAAATTTCAATCTAAATCCGCATCATCATGCGGATTTTTCCTTATAATAAGAAAGCAAGGAAAAAGAGTAGGATTTCTTTTCCCTTGCTGATTTATAGAATTGGCAGAATTCTTTTATTCTCTTATTTTCTGCGGTCTGTGCCTTTTTTGAAAGTCTAAAAAAAGAACTGTAAGAATAACTTACAGTTCTTTTTTATTATACTTTTTTGACGCCTAAAGTAACCTTCTCGCCGTTGATATCCCAATCCTTGGAGAATTCGGGCGCGATTTCATTTTCATGCAGCAGATCAGCAAGCGTGCTTTCTGCCACCTCAGCAAATGCATCTTTGAGAAGGGTGAGGAGTTTTTCGTTTCCATTGATGAAAATTTCAATATGATCCATAACTTCGAAGCCGGAATCTTTCCGCATGGTCTGAATCTTGGAAATGATCTCGCGAATCATGCCTTCACGAATCAGCTCGTCGGTGAGATTGATATCCAATACAACGGTATAACCTCTGTCCTTCGCGGTATAGAAGCCTTCTTTTTGAGCAACGTTGATTAAAAGATCCTCAATCTCAAGCTTGACAATTCCGCTTGCAAGATCAAGAGTGAGCACGCCGCTCTCATCCAATTCGGCCTTTGCTGCGCTGCCGTCAATCTCTGCAAGGGCAGTACGGATTTCGCCGAGTTGCTTGCCATATTTAGGGCCGACTGTCTTGAGCTGAGGTTTGAATTCATAGGATAAGAACTCAGAAAGATCGCTCTTGAATTCTACTGCCTTGATATTCAATTCATCTTTAATGATTTCGATGAATTCTTCTCCAAGCCCCTCGGCGCTTTCTACATACATAGAGGCAAGAGGTTGACGATTTTTGCGCCCCGAACCATTTCTTGCTGCACGCCCTAATACGACGATATTGAGCAGCCGATCCATATCATTCTCTAAAGCGGAATCAATTCTGCTTTCATCTACTACGGGGAAATCGCAAAGATGGATGCTTTCGGGAGCACTCTTATCAATGCTGCAGACCAAATTCTGGTAGATATTCTCGGCCATAAAGGGAATCATGGGAGCAGCAGTTTTTGCAGTAATCACCAGAGCGTGATAAAGGGTCATATATGCTGCGATCTTATCATCGGTCATGGTAGGAACCCAATAGCGCTCTCTGCCGCGGCGAACATACCAATTGCTCAGGTCGTCTACAAAGCTTTGCAATGCACGGGCAGCTTCGGGAATCCGATAGTTGGCAAGGTTGTAATCTACATTCTTAACCATGGTGTTTAGCTTGGAAAGAATCCAACGATCCATAACGGTTAATTGACAATCTGCAAGATCATATTTGGAAGCATCAAAGCGATCAATGTTGGCATAGAGGGTGAAGAATGCATAGGTATTCCAAAGGGTACCCATGAATTTGCGTTGCCCTTCGGTAACGGCTTTTCCATGGAAACGATTGGGAAGCCAAGGAGCAGAGTTGGTATAGAAATACCAGCGAATGGCATCTGCACCATAGGTCTCTAATGCATCAAAGGGATCCACAGCATTTCCTTTGGATTTACTCATCTTCTGGCCGTTTTCATCTTGAACGTGGCCCAATACAATTACATTCTTATAAGGAGCCTTATTAAAGATGAGGGTAGAGATGGCAAGAAGAGAATAGAACCATCCGCGGGTTTGGTCTACTGCCTCGGAGATAAAGTCGGCAGGAAATTGGGATTCGAAAAGCTCTTTATTCTCAAAAGGATAATGATGCTGCGCAAAGGGCATCGCGCCGGAATCAAACCAGCAGTCGATTACCTCGGGGACACGATGCATTTCTTTGCCGCAGACAGGGCATTTAATCGTAACGGCATCGATAAACGGGCGATGGAGCTCAATCTCCTCGGGGCAGTTATCCGACATTGCTTTGAGCTCTTCAATGCTGCCGATAGAATGGAGATGGCCGCAATCGCATTGCCAAATATTGAGGGGAGTGCCCCAATAGCGATTACGGGAAATACCCCAATCCTGCACATTTTCAAGCCAATCGCCGAAGCGGCCCTTACCGATGGATTCAGGAATCCAATTGATGGTATTATTATTGCGGATCAGATCTTCACGCACTTCGGTCATTTTAATGAACCAAGATTCACGTGCATAGTAAATCAGCGGGGTATCGCAGCGCCAGCAGAAAGGATAATCATGCTCAAATTTCGGCGCGTCAAAGAGAAGGCCTGCTTTTTCCAGATCGGAAAGCACAATCGGATCCGCTTTCTTTACAAAGAGGCCGGCATAAGGGGTTTCTTCTGTAAGTTCACCCTTTCCATTGACCAACTGCACAAAGGGAAGGTCGTATTTACGGCCTACATTTGCATCGTCTTCACCAAAAGCGGGAGCGATATGGACAATACCGGTACCATCAGACATGGTTACATAATTATCGCAGGTGATATAATGACCTTTTTTATTTTGCTTATCGCAAATGGGCTTTACAAAGTCGAAAAGGGGCTCATATTCCTTGCGCTCAAGGTCCGTTCCTTGATAACGCTCCAAAACTTTATAAGCCGGGGTATCTTCTGTGGCGAGTTTTCCGAGGATGGTATCCAGCAGCGCCTCAGCCATATAATAGGTATAACCATCTGCTGCAGCCACTTTGCAATAGGTCTCATTGGGATTTACGCAAAGAGCCACATTGCTGGGGAGGGTCCAAGGGGTAGTGGTCCAAGCGAGAAAATAGGCATCTTCTCCTACCACCTTAAAGCGGACAACGGCACTGCGCTCTTTAACAGCCTTATATCCCTGTGCCACCTCATGAGAGGAGAGGGGGGTTCCGCAACGGGGGCAATAGGGTACAATCTTGAAGCCTTTATAAAGGAGCTTTTTATCAAAGATTTTCTTTAATGCCCACCACTCGGATTCGATGAAATTATTATCGTAGGTAACATAAGGATCATCCATATCGGCCCAAAAGCCAACCGTGCGGGAAAAATCTTCCCACATTCCTTTATATTTCCAAACGCTCTCTTTGCAATAGCCGATAAAGGGCTCCAGGCCATATTCTTCAATCTGCTCTTTTCCATCCAGACCGAGCATCTTTTCAACTTCGAGCTCTACAGGCAGACCATGGGTATCCCAACCTGCTTTTCGAGGCACCATGCAACCTTTCATGGTGCGATAGCGGGGAATCATATCCTTGATTACACGAGTCAATACATGGCCGATATGAGGCTTACCATTAGCGGTAGGTGGGCCATCATAGAAGACATAGGGAGTGCCTTTCTTGCGGGAATCAATACTCTTTTCAAAGATCTTTTTTTCTTGCCAGAATTTTTCGATTCTTTTTTCTTCCTCTACAAAATTCAAATTCGGGGATACATTCTTATACATGATTTGTACTCCTTCTTTTTTCTGCAAAATAAAAAAGCCCCCATCCTGATTGCAGGATGAAAGCATACTTTCATAACCACCTATCATCAGACGATCATCTGCGGCCGATTGTAACGCATGGGCAATGCGGAGAGACTTACTGACACCAATTGGCATGTTCGGCCTTCAACTCTGGAATGATTTTCGCTTTTTGCTACTACCATCGGGCTCACACCGCCCCCGATTCGCTGAGGGGTTTGCAAGAAACTACTCTTTTCCGTCAATGTCTTTACAGCATTTGTATTCTATCACATCCTATTATAAAAAGTCAATATAATAATTAAATTAATAAATAAAAGGCTCACCGAAGTGAGCCTTTCATGATGATCTTTCTAATCATTTCAGCGGGGATTACCGTAAAGGCAAGAAGAAGGATCATTCTTAGGTCTTCAAAGGAAAGACCGGATGTGCGAAATACCTTTCCGCCAAAATAAATCATAATCAATTGCACCATAGCAACGATGAGCATGATGATGATAAAAATGGGATTTTTCGGAAGGTTTGCTAATGGATTGACAGATTCTGTGCGAGCGTTAAAGCTATTAAAAACACCGGAGTAGATAAAGAGCGCATAAAATGCTGTCAGAAATGGTATGGGATTTTGGTCAAATCCAAAATGATTGCGAAAGAAGGGGAGTGCCAAGAACAAAGTGCATAGGGCCATGGTATAGCCGCCCATCCAGATGATTTGCAGGGTCATTTTTTTGCTTATGATCGTCTCATTTCTTGATTTGGGTCTCTCCTTCATGTATCTGCGCAAAGCGGGTTCTCCGGCAAAAGCAAGCCCTGCAAGGGTGTCCATGATGATATTAATCCAAAGCATTTGGATTACGGTAACCGGAGTGTCGATTCCAATGAATGGTCCAATCAATGAGACGCCCACTGCGCAAAGATTCATGGTGAATTGATAGACAATGAATTTACGAATACTTTTGAAGATGGTGCGCCCATAGCGAATGGCCTTGCTGATGGAAGCAAAATTATTATCTAAAATAATGATGTCGCCGGCTTCCTTTGCCACCTCAGTGCCGCTTCCCATCGCAAAACCAACATCTGCACGCTTTAAGGCGGGGGCATCATTGATGCCGTCTCCTGTCATCCCCGTTACCAATCCGCGGCTTTGGGCAAGGCGCACCAGCCTGCTTTTGTCGGTAGGCAGTGCGCGGGCTATGATTTTAAGATTTGGCAAAAGCTCTGTTAGCTTCTGATCGGAAAGCTTAGCAAGCTCTTCACTGGTCAGCACAACTTCGTTTTTATTGCCCTTCAGCAAGCCGGCATCACGCCCGATGGCAATAGCGGTATCTTTACTGTCTCCTGTCATCATGACGACCTGTATTCCGGCGGATTCTGCTTCTCTTATGGCAGCAGGAACTTCTCTTCTGATCTCATCACGAAGGCCCAAGAGGGAAACAAAGGTAAGATCTTTTAAGTCTTGCTCAGAAGTAACCTTGTGCTCTGCGATCGCCACTGCAATCATGCGGATTGCTTTGGCCGATAAAACCCGCCGTTGTTCTTCGGCGGAGCGGGATTGAAAAGGTTTTCTTTCACCCTTTTCATTGATGAAATATTTGCAGGCACCGATGATTTTCTCCGGTGCGCCTTTTATAATATAAAAGTCTTGCTTCTCTTTGATCTGGGCAACTGAGAATTTATGGCGGCTGTCAAAAGGGATTGTCTGGCATGAAGAGCATTTACTTGATCTGCGAATAGGCAGAATACTCTCCATTAACGCTCGGTCTGTTGCATTGCCGCCGAGAACCTTCCCATCACCAATATCGCAGGCTGTATTATAAAGGCCGTTTAATTCTAAAATACGGCGAACGTCCGGCGGTGTTTTTTGGACTTTTGCGTAATTCTTTCCTTGCCCGTCTACAATGGTTACCACCTGTAAGCGCCCCTTGGTCAGGGTACCTGTTTTATCGGTAAATAATATGTTCAGACTCCCTGAGGTCTCGATTCCCACAAGCTTTCTCACCATCACCTGATCCTTCAGCATACGAAGCATATTGGAGGAAAGTACAACAGTGATCATCATCGGTAATCCTTCAGGCACTGCCATTACAATGACAGCAGTGGCTAAGGTGAGGGCATGGAGAACTCTCGGCAGCCAGATGTTAAGATGAGAAAAATCCGATAGAATAACGGCCATATTCATGCCGTTGTCCATAAAGAAGCTATTAAAAAGATCGGCAAAAGCAATAAGCCCTGCTGCTATGTAACCAAGCTTACTGATGGAGGAGGCGAGGGAATTTAATCGTTCCTTCAGAGGGCTTTCCGGTGTCTCATCTTGCAGATCACCCGCCATATTCCCAAGAAATGTATGGTCGCCAATCCGGCGCACCTCCATGATTCCGCTCCCTTCGGTTACAACGCTGCTTTGAAACAATTGATTATTGCAATTGAGATCCCAATTTCCACGATCGGGCATCGGGAATTTTTTTGCTTCTTTGCTTTCGCCGTTTAGAGAGGATTGATCGACCTGCAAGCGTCCATTGATAAGGATTCCGTCTGCGGGGATTCTCTCACCTGCCTGCAAAAGTACAATATCTCCGACAACAATCTCCCCAACGGGGATTGCGGTGATTCCTTTTTTTCTCATGACACGGCAAGTAATGTTTTGAGCAGAGCGTTGTAATTCCAAAAAAGCGGATTCGCTGCCGAATTCAGAAAGAGTGGAGATAAAAGTGGCAAGAAAAATGGCGGCTGCAATTCCTACTGCCTCAAACCAATCCGCGTTTCGGAAGAGAAAGAGGACATTGATTGCCAATGCCGCCATTAGAATTTTAATGATCGGATCCCCGAAACTACCGATAAATTGACGAACAAAACTTTTTCTTTTCTTTCGGGTCAAGGTGTTACTCCCGTATTTTTTACGGGATTCTTTCACCTGCTCCTCAGAAAGACCGAGTTTCATTTTGATTTCGCTCATGGTGATGCTCCTTTGCTTTCTTTAATTCACCATATGCGAATATATCGGGTTTTATGATAATTGAAGGGAGGAGAGGATCTTCTCAAGATTTTGATCGGAATATTCAATTTCGCAGGAATAGATGCGCGCGGTATCAATAAGCAGCTTAAGCGAAAAATCACAATCGGCTTGTTGCATGGTGATAGTTGCAATTGTCAAAACTGAAAGGAGTGCAAAGGCAATACGCTCTTGTAAAAAACCATCCTCCAATGCGCCGGATAAATGACGATATAAAAAATAGATGGCAAGCTGCTCTAAGGGGATTTCCCATTCTTTTGAATTAAATACAGGCCATTCTTTGCAAAAAATATGATCGAGGGAGTGATTGAAACTTGCATCCATTCGTTCTGTATCTTTCAAAATGGGGAAATAATGCGAAGGGGAGGGCAAAATAAAGCGGCCCCGATCGGCAATTTGATTGATGCGCTCATGAAAGGGGACACTGCGTTTTTGCAAAATTTCAAATAATTCATTTCTGAAAGAGAGTAAAATGCGCTCTTCTTCATTATATTGTTCTTCTTTGGAATCTAAAGAGATTAAATGCATTTCTTCGGTTTGGGTGAGGATCAGGCGAGCGGCCTCCTCGCAGCAAAGACCTAATCCGATTTCAATGGTGCCGGAATAATGATTGCGAAATCGAGGATGATCTTTGCAGATATTGCAAAGGGCGTTTTCGCCAAGCTCGGATATTATATCGCAAAGACCGTTCTTTGCAAGAAATGGGCAGCGTTCTTTTGCATCTAACCTGAAATGAGGAGATTCACCTTCAAGAGAGATGGCCTTATCCATTCTCTTTCCAAAGGGGCCGGATAGCGTTTGATAGTATTGATAGGTTTTAGGATCTATATCTATTTCCCAGCCGATGCAGCAATTATTTTTGCAGCGATCAGCAATACAAGAAAAGAAGGGATAATAGCAAGGGGCAATCAGCGCTTTCATTTGATGAGTGCCTCCAATAGACCGCGGCACCCTTCTTGAATATCACCAAAAGCTTTATCAAAATTGCCGCTATACCATGGATCGTCCACGTCAGAGGATCTGCCTGCATAATCCATCAACATTCTTAATTTATTATCGGGATCATTGCCGAAGATGCGAAGCGCATTGCGGAGATTATAGCGATCCATGCATAGAAATAAATCATATTCCGAATAATCGCTTCTTTTGAGTTGAACGGCTCGTTTCCCTTGGCAGGAGATTCCGTGTTGCGCAAGCTTTTCTCTTGCAGGGGGATAGACAGGATTGCCAATCTCCTCGGTGCTGGTAGCACAGGAAGCAATATAAAAGCGATCTGAAAGCCCTTTCTTCATTACGAGATCTTTCAG
>JAZMZQ010000008.1:0-4215 GCA_045586045.1 Eubacteriales bacterium | reverse complement strand
CTAAGACCGCTTGGCCTCCGACTTCCGTAGTATCATGGAAGGCCTGCCATAGTTTATCGGCAAGATCTTGCATCCTTCCAAAATCTGTTTTAATGATTTTACGATCATAGGTTATAAGACCATTGGTTTCATCCTCAACATCGCTTACCTGCGTTAAAATAGCCGCATTGAGGCCCTTTTTGATCATTGGAATAATTTCTTGAATATAGAGTTCTTCTAAGGCTGTGGTGAAATCTTCGGGCCTCTGATAATAGCGATAACCGTATGTTTTATCTAAATTATAGGAATGATCGGGGATTTTGCAGGAATAGCCGCCGAATTCCGAAAGCACCGCAGGTCGATGGGGATGGATCTTAAAATCAGCTTTTCTGAAATAGATATGCTCGCTGGTTACATCGCTTTCTTTGCGGATAAACCAACCGGAGGTTGCATCCCATATACGGTTTTTGTCTAATGATTTTAATTTTTTATAAACTGCATCGGAATGATATTGCCCCCAGCCTTCATTGAAGATGGTATAGTAGCATACGCTGGGATGGTTATAGAGCAGATCAATGGTTTCCTTTGCGTGAAGCTCAAAAGCAGCTTTTCTTTTTTTGGAAGCAAAGCGCTCTGGCAGCCGCTTTAAGCCGATCGTAGGCAATACGGTGTCGAGAAGATAATGATAATGCCCGCTATTGACCATATCTTGAAAAACGATCATGCCGTATTTATCGCAATAATAATAAAATAGATCCGGCTCGATCTTGATGTGTTTTCTGAGGGTGTTGAAGCCTAATTCTTTCATGGTTGTAATATCATAAAGATAACCTTCGGGAGAAGCGGGGAGATAGATGCCGTCGCTATAATAGCCCTGATCTAAAAGTCCATGGAAAAAATAAGGCTTATGATTTAAGCAGATATAAGATTGTTTTCCGCATTTTTCAATGGTGATGGTGCGCAGAGCAAAATAGGATTCAATATGATCATCCCCTGCGGTTAGAGTGAAGGGATAGAGGTGGGGGGTATCGGGAGTCCAATGGATGGGATTATCTATTTGCAGCGTATAGCGATCCCCTGAATAATGATATTCCTGCCCTTTGAACGAAATGGTTTTATTATCGGTGCCGCCAACCGTCTCAATCGTTACACGATTCAGATCGGTGGTAATCTTAATTGCTTCAATGTATTGATTCGGGACTTGCTCCAGCCATACCGCTTGCCATATGCCGCTTACCGGAGTATACCACATTCCACCGCGCTTTTTTCGTTGCTTTCCGTAGGGAAGGGTCTTATCAAGATCATCCCATACCTCCAGCTCAATTTCATTTTCACCTTGCTTGCAATATTCTGTGATATCAAAAGTGAAGGGGAGATATCCGCCTTGATGAGCTCCCACAGTGCTGCCGTTAACCGAAAGAATGCAGAATTGATCGACAGCGCCAAAATGCAGCAATGCTTTTTCGTCAGGTTTATTGTAAAGTTCAAATACTTTACGGTATAATAAGCGCTCGTTTCGTTTAATTGAGCGATGAATGCCGGAAAGGGCAGATTCAGGCGGAAAGGGAACGAGGATTTTTCCGAGATTTTCCGTTTTATCCCTTCTGATCCGCGATAAATCCCACTCACCGCAGAGGGAAAGATAGCTTTCTCGGCGCATTTGAGGGCGGGGATATTCCTCCCAAGAGTGATCGGCTTCAAAGGGGGTGGAAAGGGAGCAGGTTCTTGGCTTTTTTTGCACCAACAGAATCCCATAGTAGATGAAAATGACTGCCGCAGCAATCAAGGCGGCCAAAAAAATATTTTCATTAGGAATAAACGAGGTTGTTCCGTCTGAATTTTGAATCAATTGCGCATCGGATAATACGGTTTTTCCGATGAAAGGACCGATGATTCCCGGTATGAGAACCTGCGAAAAGATGCGTATTCCTTGGAATCTGCCGGCTTTTCCCTTTGGTGTAAGATCACGAATTTTTGCGCCAAATACAGCCATACCGGATAAATAGCCACACATCATCAGCAATGAGCCAAGAAATACAAGCGCGGTATTTTTTGTAAAATAAAGGAGAAGATATCCAAGGCATAGCCAGATGAGCGAGAATATGCAAGAGAAGCGAAATCTCTTTTTATCATAAACCTTTCCCCAAAAGAAGGTTACGATAGAGGCTAAAATAATGGCAGGAGCCATAATTAATACGTAATTGCTCATCTTTAAGGATACCTCATAATAGAGGATCAAATACGGCATAAAGATCTGAATAGAGATATTGAATAAAATAAATGCAAAAAGATGGATATAAAGGGAAGGAGTTTTCTTAATTGTGGCAGGAAGAAAGCTATAGATGACATGATGGAAGTAGTTGCCTTTTGCAGGGGCACAGGATGGATCTTTAATGAGAAAACAGCCTAAGATTCCCACGATTAATACGATCATACCGATAATCAGAAAAATCCAAGTCCAGCTTTGGGGAATATCAAGATCAAAAGCCATAAAACCGCCGAATACAGCGAGGATTGCAACCAAAGGCATCATTGCATTAATGCCCTCTGCTGCGCCGCGATTGGAAGAATCGGTAGAATCGGTTACCCATGCATTAAAGGCGGCATCGTTGGCAGAAGAGCCTAAGAAGGTCATCAGGCAATCAAGGGCGATGGTAAGGGAGATGCCGATGCTCATGGCATTTACCGTCATCGGAATGACGGCAGATAAGAGATCTGCTCGCAAAAGCATAAAAGAAAGGATTGATACGCCCCATAGGATATAGCCGCCGCAGATGAAGATCTTCCGCTTTCCGATTCGGTCGGAAAGGGCGCCGATTAAGATGGTTGTCAATGTGGCGGCAACTGCGCTTGCTGCCACCATATTGGAAATATCGGCAGCAGTTGCCCGAAACATTTTATAGATAAACACATTGAGATACATGTTTTCGACAACCCAAGCGATCTGACCTACAAGGCTGAATAAGGTCAGTGCCCAAAAAAAGCGGCCGGTTAGTTTTGTCTTCATATAGAGATTGCCTCCCATAAGAAATGATTTTCATTTAATTTTATATATATCATACTATCAACAGTAAAATAAATCAATTAAAATATGGGTTGAATTTTTGTTTTTCTATGGTATAATGAAATGGTTGTTTGCTTTAATGCATTAAAGCATAAAAACATAAAAGGGGATAACTGTGTAAAAATGGCTGAAAGAGTTATTAATTTTGTTTATAACCTGTTTTGGGGCGATCTGTTTGTGATCCCTCTGCCCGGAGGCGCAAGATTGGGAATCTCTCTGCTGGTTCTTTTATTGGTGCCGACTGGTATCTATTTTACCTTCCGCACTAAATTCCTTCCGATCCGCCTGCTTCCGGAGATGGTTCGGGTTTCTTGCGAAAAAGAATCTAATAAAAAAGGCGGGCTTTCCGGCTGGCAATCGCTGATTGTTTCTACTGCTACGCGCGTAGGGATGGGCAATCTTGCGGGAGTCGTAGCGGCAATTTCTGCCGGCGGCGCAGGCGCTGTATTCTGGATGTGGATCACTGCTCTTGTGGGCTCTGCTACAGCGTTTGTTGAGGCTACTTTAGCGCAAAAATATAATGAGGATGATCCCATTTATGGCGGAAAGCGCGGCGGACCCGCTTATTATATTCACGCATTTGCGGAGAAAAAGAGAAAGAAAAAGATTAAAAAATCGATCATTGCCTTGCTCTTTGCAATCTCCGGCTTGATTTGCTGGTGTGGAATCAGCCAAGTGGTCGGTAATTCGGTTACAGAGGCCTTTACCAACGCCTTCAAAATTCCGCCGATTTATACCATCGTTGTATTGGTTGCCCTTTCTGCAGTGATTGTACTTCGTAAAAATGCGACCGTCAAAGTGTTGGATATTATTGTACCGATTATGGCCGGTTGCTATTTTCTAATTACTATTTTCCTGCTTGTAAAAAATGCATCTCTTTTGCCGGGCGTTTTTGGAAGAATCTTTTCTGAGGCATTCGGAATCCGCCAAGTTGTTGCAGGCGGGTTTGGCGCTGTATTGATGAACGGTGTTAAGCGCGGGCTCTTTTCCAATGAAGCGGGGAGTGGTTCTGCACCCTGCGCTTCGGCAGCCGCAGTATCGGATGATCCTGCGAAGATTGGTCTTTTTCAGGCGTTGGGTGTCTTTATTGATACCATCATTATCTGCAGCTGCACGGCTCTGATTATGCTGATGGTTCCCGCCGAGAAGGTGGCCGGCCTCAACGGCATGAC
>JAZMZQ010000007.1:0-10027 GCA_045586045.1 Eubacteriales bacterium | reverse complement strand
TCATAAAATAGTAATTCTGATCAATAATATTATTCAAGGTCCAAAGATGGATGCCTACTCCACGATGATGAGCGGCAGTCATAACCCCTTTATCCACAGGCCCCCTATTAAATTGGGGATTAAAGGTGGAATTATATCGTTGGACAATATTCAGAATCTTATAAGTGGACGCATCAACCTCGCGATCATCGGCGATTACAGCCGATGATAGTAGTCCTACTGAGATTTCAGGCATGATGCGCTTCATCTCCAAAAGCTGAGCACCATTAAATGAAATAACATTGACTTGATTTGCAATATCATATTTTTCGATTAGATCCGCAATCGCTCGGCAAATAGCAGCCTTGGCGGATTTAATCTCTACAATCAGCTGCACATCCAGCCCCTTGAAGGCCTCAAAATACTCTTCCAAAGTGGGGATAGGCTCAGGATCTGCATTGGCATTGGCATCCACATGATATTGCTGCAGCTGCGCATAAGTCATATTTTCTATCGTTCCGCTGCCGTTTGTAGTGGCATCGATGGTGGCATCATGCATTACAACGACCACACCATCTTTCGTGATATAAACATCGTTTTCTATGGCGGTCGCACCGGCTTCATAGGCCTTCATAGAGCCCGCTACCGTATTCGGCTGCCCTAAAGAGGGAGAGCCGCGATGCCCGATCAGTGCAGTGGAGCGCGTAATTGTATTTTCATTAAAATATTCCGAAAAAGCATCCATCAAAGCAGCAGGATTCGACGTAATAATTCCATTCGCACCGCCGGTAATGGCACCAACCAGCTCAACGGGAGATGCATCTTGAGGCTCTGCCCAAACGGTCATCAAAAGCCGCTGCAAATATTCTACATTTTTCTTATTCGCTAAAGAATCCGGCAAAATGCAGATGCGTGCTCCTGCTTCATTGGTCCTCTTTCTTGCTTCATATATATTCTCAAGGTCCTTGGCGGAAAGATCCAATACCCCGCGGAAGAAATAATAGCCTTCTCTTGCTTGCATAATAAGAGAAGGATCCTGCGCAATGATAAAGCTATCACTCAAAGCATTTTTTTCCGCATATCGGCAAAGGTCTTCAACCGCCTTTTTATGGGATACATAAAAGGCCGGAATGACGCGCTCTCCAAGCGCAAAAAGAGCATCATTAATTGAGGCGATCTTCTTGCCGCTTTTATTCACCACATCTAAATTTTCATCCAATCGAAGAATGGCGGTAGCAGGAGCGACATCATAGCCCAAAAGCCCATCCAGCTCTGCTTTGCTATTAACGTAAGTGATCACAGAGGCAGGCATGATCACCTTTGATGCAGGTGTATCTACTTGATTCACTTTTATATCTACCATCAAATGGATCGTTCTGGAAAGATTGGCGGGAATTCCCGAAGCATTGAGAGGCGGATTGATTACAGAGGCGGTCAGAGAATAAATGCCCGCCTTCTCTGCCAATACTTTACCATTGGTGATGGTAAGTTCCGAAGAGGACCAGCCAAGATGCTCCGCACAAATCACGGATGCCTTATTATACATTACGCTATACTGAGAAAGATCAATCTCCTCTCCTGCTTCTGCATATAAAGCAGGTTCTGCATCGGTAATGACATTTTTATAAAGCTTCTCTATTGCATTGCGGTCCAACGTGATTTTCAGATCGGAGACCGAAATCTGCGCACCACCGGATACAAAGCCAACTCCGCCGGTGGTATACTCCGATGGAAATTCATTATCATGGATCACCACGCCATCAATAGAGCCGGTTTGATGAGTACCATAGGCCTCTACCTTATAATGATGAGGGCCGTTTTGGTAGATATTGAAGGTGTTTTTAGCACCGTATGCTGTATACCAAGTATCGGAGGTGGTGGTGCGGCTGAATTCGACACCGGACTTATTCTCATGGCTATTGGCTCGGATAGTGAAAACTTGGTAAGGAATATATGGATAAGCTTCCGTTCCTCGCTGAGTTCGATAGCTGAGTGCGAGCCAGCGGGTATTATTATAAGCTTGATCAAAGCTGATATTCGCCTCAAAGGTGTAATCGCCGAATTCGGCAATCCACCAAGGGAGAAGCACTCTCATTTGCTTATTGGCAGAATCCCCATCCAACACCAATTTACCATTGGTTACCGAAACATTCTGCCCATAACTCTTCTGAGCGATAAAATATCCCTCTTGCTGCAGGGCGGCAAAGGATTCCACTTCTGAAAAATCTTTTTGATAAAGGATATATTCTTTTTCGGCCGGTGCCTTTACCACTAAATAAACAGCCTTTCCATAACCGCTGCCGATTGCATATAAAGCGTATACTCCTCTGGCAGCGGGCGTAATCTTTCCATCGAGAATTGCGATATCATCGGAGGACCAAGTGATCTCCGATGCAGGAGTAATCGTATTGGCATCAAACATTACCGAGCAATTCGAAAGATCAACCGTCTCTCCCACATCGGCAAATAATGCCGGAGCAGAAAAATAAGCAATCTGCTTTTTGGAAAGAACGTTTTCCGCTTCGGCAGCGGCCGCAATGGGACACATCCCCGCCAGCAGCCCTGCGATTAAAGCGATACATAGGATACGAAAAATGGATTTTATCATTTTTTCTCCTCTAAAACAACACAAAAAATACACCATTTCGACTTAGTATAAAATAATCGCACTCCCATTGTCAATAGATCATAAAAGAAATTAAAAAAAGATCGGCAAATCCAAGATGGATTTGCCGATCTTCCGATTTATTTTTCAAGCTTTCGCTGAATGAATTTTACAAGCTCCATGATCGGAATGATGAGAACAGCAAGAAGAATTGCTACGCCATATTCTGCCGGAGAAATCATTTCAAAGCCAAAGGCTTCTCGAAGAAACGGGATATAAATGACAGAGGTTGTGGCCACAAAAGAGAATACCATAGAGCCCCAAAGAAGCTTATTATGGCTCTGCATCCGAAAGACCGATTCTCTTCTGGAGCGCATATTAAAGGAATGGAAAATTTCAACCAATGAAAGGGTCAGGAACGCCATGGTCATTCCGTCGCTGCTATTGGCAATCTCCCATTTGCCGCTTTCAATAAAATGGCCGATGAAATAAGATGCCAACGTAAGAATCGTAATGATTACGCCCTGAAAAGCAACATCGAAGCCAAGTCCGCCCGCAAAGATTCCCTCCTTGGGATCGCGGGGAGCGCGTTTCATAACATCTGCTTCCGCCCGCTCTGCGCCCAATGCCAATGCAGGGAAAGTATCGGTAATCAAATTGATCCAGAGAAGATGAACCGGCTTCAGAATGACAAATCCAAGCAAGGTGGAGAAGAAGATGGAGAGTACCTCAGCAAGATTGGCAGAGAGCAGAAATTGGATGGATTTTCTGATATTGGAATAGATCCTTCTTCCCTCTTCCACTGCGCCGACAATGGTAGCAAAATTATCATCAGCCAATACCATATCCGCCACATTCTTCGTCACATCGGTGCCGGTAATTCCCATGCCGATTCCGATATCGGCGGTTTTGATGGAAGGGGCATCATTGACCCCGTCGCCCGTCATAGCAGTAATGCAGCCGCGCGCCTTCCAAGCAGATACAATGCGGGTCTTATGCTCCGGCTGTACGCGTGCATAGACTGAGTATTTTTCAATATCCCGCGCAAGGATTTCATCGGAAATCTCATTCAGTTCTGCGCCGGTAATAGCAGTCTGCCCCTCAGCAAGAATCCCCAACTCTTTTGCAATAGCAATAGCCGTATCTTTATGATCACCGGTAATCATTATAGGCCTAATTCCTGCGGTGCGACATTCCTCAATCGCCACCTTTACCTCAGGGCGAATGGGATCAATCATTCCGCAAAGGCCCATGAAGCAAAGATTCTGCTCCAGCTCCTCCGGAGCATTGGATTTCGGCTCATTTTCCCATGCTCGCTTGGCTGCTGCAAGCACCCGAAGCGCCTGATCGGCATATTTTTTATTTTGCGCCAGCACCTGTTGGCGCAGTTCATCTGTAAAGGGAATTTCCTTTCCATCTTTCAGGATGGTGGTACAACATTTTAAGACTTCATCGGGGGCACCTTTGGTAAATTGAATGATCTCTCCCGCTTGATTAATACATACGGTAGACATCATTTTGCGATCGGAATCAAAAGGAGCTTCCCCGATCCGCCGATAAGCGGCCATTTTCTCATCCAGCCCCAATTGATGCGCATCATTTACAAGTGCACATTCGGTAGGCTCGCCGATTGCCTCCCCGCTTTGATCCAATTTAGCATCGCTGCAAAGAGCCATCGCCATCATTAATGCATGAGGATCATCGGAAGAATGATCCACCACCGTCATTTTATTTTGAGTAAGAGTGCCGGTCTTATCGGAGCAGATAATCTGGGTGCAGCCAAGGGTCTCAACTGCGGTGAGCTTACGAATTACCGCATTTCTCTTACTCATATTGGTAACGCCGATTGAAAGCACAATGGTTACCACTGCGGCAAGACCTTCCGGAATTGCCGCAACCGCCAAGCTGATGGCCACAAGGAAGGTATCCAGCAGCACTTCGCTATTAATCGCATCGGCACCCAGCAGATTGATGGCAAAAATCACGCCGCAAATCCCCAGAACCAAAAAGCTCAAAATCTTGCTCAGCTGATTCAACTTAATCTGCAAGGGCGTCTCGTCATCTTTGGATTGGGTGAGCGCATCGGCAATCTTGCCCATCTCCGTCTGCATGCCGATGGCGGTAACCACCGCTACCCCGCGGCCATATACAACCGTGCTTCCCATATAAACCATATTGATCCGATCCCCCAGCGGGATATCTTTATCCGCTGCTGCAGAAAGAGGTTCTACCGCTTTTTCCACCGGCACCGATTCGCCGGTAAGAGCAGCCTCCTCTACCTTCATGCTGGCACATTCGATAATGCGGGCATCTGCAGGGACAGAATCGCCTGCTTCCAAAATAATAATATCACCGCATACCAGCTCATCGCTGCGCACCACCATCTGACGCCCGCCTCGAATTACTTTCGAGGTGGCGGCCGTAATCTCCTTCAAGGCTTCAATCGCTTTCTCCGCCTTGCTTTCCTGCACGACGCCCAAGATCGCATTAATCAATACCACCGCTAAAATAATGATCACATCGGCAAAGGATTCATCGGATATAACAGCCGTAACCGCAGAAATCACTGCGGCGCCCAGCAGAATCAAAATCATGGGATCGGATAATTCCTTAATAAACCGAGAGAAAAGAGAGGGTTTCTTCCCCTCTGCCAATCGATTGGGGCCGAATTCTGCCGCCCTTTTTTGAGCCTCCTGCTCGCTAAGGCCTGCCTCATCCACGCCCTGGGCCTGAAGCACTTCATCTTTTGATCGCAAATATTCCTTCATTTCAATTCCCTTTCTGATCCATTCAATATCATTTTATACAGTTCCGGCTTCAAATATCAAAAAAAGACTCATCTGCCGAAACGATGCAGATAAGTCTTGCCGATTAAAATAAAGCCAGAAGGAATTTCCTTCAGTGTTGTTGGCTTCATCACGCTACACGCGCCGACTACTCCCTTATTTGAATTAAAATTACCATATTTTTCCAAATAAGTCAAGAGATTGGGAATGATTTAATAATTTATTAAAAAAACGCAAGAAAAGCCGATGCCTTTCTTGCGTTTTTTCAGATTTAGATTCTTGCTACGCCGGTTTCCTTTGCAGCCTTCACAACCGCTTCGGCAACTGCGGGAGCAACCCGCTTATCCAAAGCGCCGATGATGATATTCTCTTCATTGAGTTCCTCATCGGGGATGAGAGCAGCCAACGCATAGGAAGTGGCAACCTTCATTTCCTCATTGATGCAGGATGCACGGCAATCAAGCGCACCACGGAAGATGCCGGGGAAAGCCAATACATTGTTGATCTGGTTGGGGAAATCGCTTCTTCCGGTACCCACTACGCGGGCGCCTGCCTTCTTTGCAAGGTCGGGCATGATCTCGGGAGTAGGATTGGCCATGGGGAACATGATAGCGTCATCCGCCATGGAAGCCACCATCTCTTCGCTGACAATATTGGGAGCAGATACACCGATGAATACATCGGCACCCTTCATGGCATCGGAGAGATTGCCCTGTTTGTGCTCAAGATTGGTGATCTCTGCCATCTCGGCATGGGCTTCATTCAGCTCGGGCATCCCCTTGCAGATGATACCAAAGCGATCCACCATGGTCAGATGCTTTACGCCCATATTCAAAAGATGCTTGCCGATTGCGATGCCTGCAGAGCCTGCGCCGTTGATGACAACTTTAACATCAGCAATGTTCTTCTTAACCACCTTCAAAGCGTTGATCAAAGCAGCGGCCACTACAATAGCAGTACCATGCTGATCATCGTGGAAAATAGGAATATCGCAGATCTCTTTCAGCTTACGCTCCACCTCGAAGCAGCGGGGTGCGCCGATATCCTCCAGATTGATACCACCAAAGGAGCCGGAGATCAAATAGATGGTGCGAACCAGCTCGTCTACATCCTTGCTGCGGATGCAGATCGGAAATGCATCTACATCGGCAAAAGCCTTAAAGAGAGCGCATTTTCCTTCCATAACAGGCATACCGGCTTCAGGGCCGATATCACCGAGGCCCAAAATAGCGGTACCATCGGTAATAACTGCTACCATATTATTACGGCGGGTCAGCTCATAGCTCTTATTATAATCCTTCTGAATCTCAAGGCAAGCCTCGGCTACGCCGGGGGTATAGGCCAAAGAGAGATCCTCGCGGGTCTCAATGGGGCAGCGGGTTACAACCTCAATCTTACCATTCCACTCGTAGTGCTTTTTCAAAGACTCTTTTCTGATATCCATCGATTAGTCCTCCCAAGGGAATTTATATTGGCTAAGGCCCAGCTCATCGCGAACGGCTTCCATCTCCGCCTGAACAGACTCATTGATGGGCACACCACTCTCGCGGGCAAGGCGAACCAAATGCTCCTTCTCGCCTGCAGTATAGATCCGCTCCGCATTGGGATCCTTCTTGGAAGCGCGAACCTCGCGAAGAATATCGCCTGCTTTTTTGCGGCAAACATCCTCGCCAAGGAAATGATCGGTATCGATCGCGATAAAGAAATGGCCGAGGCGGAAGGGAACCTTATTGCCGTTTTCATCCAAGCCGGTCAGTGCCTTACCATAGCTACCATCCTGCAAAACAGCGGAAAGCAGCTCAACAAACATTGCAAAGCCATAACCCTTATAGCCGCATTGCTCCTCGCCGGGTCCGCCGAGGGTGCAAAGAGCAGCCTCACGCTTTGCCATCGTCTTCAGAGCATCGGCAGAGGTGCCGACAAACTCTTTACCATCAGTGCAGATCAAGGAGCCTTTAGGAGCATCCTTGCCGATGCGTGCATAGTACTCCAGCTTACCGTTCTGATAGGTGGAGGAAGCAGCATCAAAGTTGAAATCAAATTCCTCATCGGTAGGAACGCCCAAGGTCAAAGGATTGGTACCAAACATTCCCTCAACACCAAAGGTGGGGGCAACGGTGGGGCGGGCATTGGTACCGGTCATGCCGATACAGCCGGCTTTTGCAGCCATAGAAGTATAATAGCCTGCGATACCGTAATGGCAGGAATTACGAACAACGACCATACCCATACCATATTCTTTCGCCTTGGCAATTGCCATGCTCATCGCCTTATGGCCGATGACCTGACCCATGCCGTCGTGACCATCCACAACAGCGGTGGTGGGAGTCTCTTTAATAATCTCGAAGTTGGTTACAGGATTCTGGATGCCGGCTTTGATACGATCCAGATATACAGGCTTGAAGCGGTTTACACCATGGGACTCAATGCCTCTCTTATCCGACTCCAGCAATACATCTGCGCAGATTTCTGCGTCTTCTCTGGGGATACCGTAACCGACAAAAGAATCGATTACAAAGTTGGTGATTGTCTTCCAATCGACGATGTTGTTCTTTGCCATTTTGAAATTCCTCCGTATTTTTTATTTTTTCACAAAAAAAGAGTGCACTTTCCCCAAGGGAAAGCGCACTCTCTTATCTCTCTGTGCAGTATCATTATACCGCAAATTTCGCGGTTGTCAACACCCAATTTTGTTTTTCGAAAAAGATTGGAGTTACGAGGTCCTTAATGATCCGATCAAGGAAATACTCCAATCGGTACCCCTCCCTTGCAAATAGCACTCTTCCATTTGGCTTATCAAGACCTTGGCGCTTGATCAGCAGATCCACATAACCTCGCACGACCTTATGGCGAATACCATCTAATTTTTTTAATTCCTCATCGGAGATCTGATCCTCATAGAAATCCTTCGCCGCTTGCGTTTTGGCTTGCTCTTTTCGCCTCGCCGCTCTCCATCTCAAAGAGCGCATCAATCTCCGCCTGCCGATCGGCCGCATATTTCGCCTGCTCGAAGGGATCCATATTAGCAAAATCTTTTGCAAAATTTCCTCTTGACGATAAAGCTCTGCCAGCTCCACTACCACATCATTGCGACCGGGGGCAACTACAGAAGATACTTTTCGCTGTTTTTGGATGGAATTATTTTTATCTTGACTATTTTGGAAAGTTTGTGATATATTATTATTGGTGGTAGATGTAGCCGACGTTCCGGCTCGCTCCACTTTTTTTATTGGAAAAATTTCATATAAAACTTTTTCTCCGTTTTTGGTATTCGCTATATTTAACGTGATTTCCCAAACGGAGTTATTTTTTTTGCAAAAATACAGTTCTTTATTCCCAAGGGTTTTTCCCATAATTGTCAAGCCACCCGTGTGGATACTTCGGCATTTTAATGCTTCCATCAATCGAGACAGAAATAACCTCATCAATTTACGCAATCGCTATTTGTGGTATCCTCCCCATTCTTCCAGCCATACCGATCAGCACGATCTTGCTTGATCAATGCAGTCAACTTCTCATAGACCGCATTGGTATCACCCTGTAGGTCAACCTTTTTTTCACCTTGTTTTTCAAAATAATTTCCGATTCTCTTTGCTTCCGCCTCCATCGAATCAGTTTTTGCAACACGCTGATTATCTTTCAAAAACCGTTCCGGTACATATTTCAAAAAATTCTTGTCATCCGGATTGACATTTTCAAAAAGTTTAGATGTACTAATATTAGAAGTTGACACCAGAGCCTAGGCGATACCCTCACGGGTCCAAACGGGTTCCATGACGTCAGCTTCTATTTTTTCGCCTCGACATTCTTGAGCACCACAGTCAGATACAATGTATTTTGACCGGTATCGCTTTTTTGATTTCAAACTGCACAGGAATGGTGCCACATTTTTAGAAAAAATAGAGAAATCAGAAGTTTTTTTACACCTTGCCGCCGATCAAAAAGACAAAACAAAAAGTGGCCCAAACATGCATAAATGCTTGATTTGACCACTTTTCAACTTGGAAAGGGAGTACAAATAGGTTTGAATCCCTTCATCTAAAATCACACCGCAGGTGTGAATGTAATCAACACGAAGTGTTGCATGGAATTGCAACGCAAGTTGCGTATGGAATCAAGCCGAAGGTGGAAAATGCAAGGCTGGCGCTTTGATGACATACAGTTCGCGTTGCGAACTGATTGCATCCCGCTGTCGCGGATTACATACCAAGCCTTCGGCTTGGATAAAAATAAGACAGTCTTATGACTGTCTTATTTTTTGGCGCACCATGAGGGATTCGAACCCACGACCAACGGAATCGGAATCCGGTACTCTATCCGGACTGAGCTAATGGTGCGTACCTATAAAGTATAGCATAAAAAAACAAAAAAAGCACTACTTTTTTGAATATTAAAAACTTTTTCGGGCAACATAAGAAAAACCTATTCAAAAGGAGAATACAATGTTACCTGAAACCGAACTTTTACAATACGTTTATAAAACTGCGGATATGGGCGTTGAGGGAATAAACGCGGTGCTTGATTATGCCGATAATCAGGAGCTTAAAAAGGTTCTTCGCGACCAGAAGTCCGAGTACGTGCGTTACAGAGAAAAGGCTGGCAAGATGCTTGAAGCACGCGATGAAAACCTTACGGGTGCAAACCCTATTGCCAAGGT
>JAZMZQ010000006.1:0-3769 GCA_045586045.1 Eubacteriales bacterium | reverse complement strand
ATCGGTATTGCATTAATGACGGTATTTAACATTTTAATTATTCTTCCCATGGGAGGAGAGGCTCTGAAGATCTTAAAAGATTATGAGCTGAAAAGAAAGGAAGAAAAGAGGCTGCATAATGCATCAAAATAAATCTCTTGAAGAAATGGTAGTGGATGCTTTGATGGAGCGAGGGTGGCATATTTCATTTGCTGAATCCTGCACGGCAGGGCTTGCTTCTGCAAGGCTTGTAAATGTACCGAATGCATCCAAGGTATTTGATGCTTCGGTGGTAACTTATGCCAACGAGGCAAAAGTTTCTTATCTTGGCGTTTCGGAGGGGACGATTGCTCAATATGGCGTTGTCAGCGAGCAGGTGGCAATGGAGATGGCAAAGGGAGTGGCGAAGGCAAATTCTGCCGAAGTCGGGATAGGAATTTCGGGTATTGCAGGCCCCGGTGGTGGGACAGAGTCCAAGCCGGTAGGTATGGTTTGCTTTGGCTTTTTGATTGGCGATGAAGCATTTTCTGCCACCTGCCGTTTCGGCGCGATCGGAAGAGCGCAGGTTAGGGCGAAGGCGGTCGAATATGTCTTTGATTTTCTTGCCAAAAAACTTTGATTTCAAGAAAAAACTACCATGGATCATCCATGGTAGTTTTTTATTGTTATTTAATTTCTGCTGCGTTTTGACCGGCTAACCTGCCTGAGCTCCAAGCCCATTGAAGGTTGAACCCGCCGCAATCACCATCAATATCTAATACTTCTCCGCAGGCATAAAGGCCTTTAACCAAGCGGCTTTCCATTGTGGATTCAAGGAAATCTTTGGTGTGGATTCCTCCTGCAGTAACTTGCGCATGGTCCATGCCCATAGGCTCTTTTAATGGAATTTGAAAGGCTTTCACAAGTTTACATAATTTCTCAATCTTTTGCTCTTCAATCTTTTGAATTGAGATGCCAAATGGAATTTCTGCCATTTTGGTTAATACGCGCCCAAGGCGATTATGAAGGATACCTGTGAGCAAATCATCCGTAGTCAAAGCGGTTGATTTTCTTCGATGAAGCTCTTTTGTTAAGACATCCTCATCGGTTTGAGGGAGGAGATCTATTTCAGCAATCCATTTTCCTGCACGGGAGCAGACATCGCGGGAGATTTCAAAGATGACAGGGCCGGAAAGTCCATATTCTGTAAATTGAATCTCTCCTTCGGATGAAGCGATGATTTGATGATTGCAGAGGATGGCAGCGCGGCAATTGGCGCGAATTCCTTTTAATGCATTGATGCCTTTCCAATCCGCTTTGATCTGCACCAGCGAAGGCCTTAATTTACTGCATGTATGGCCAAAGGATTGAAGAAGCTTATAGCCTGAAAGAGATCCGCCGAGCTTGGTACCGGCAAGACCGCCGCAAGCAACGATCAGCTTATCGCATTGAATCTGCTCTTTTCCGTTTTCTAAAATGAAACCATTATTGCTTTTTTTGGCGCGGATTACTTCCCAATCGGTTTTCAGATCGATATTCTCCTTCATAAGAGCGAAGCGCAGAATATCCAATACAGAGTTTGCTTGATCAGAATAAGGATAAACCCTTCCGCTTGATTCGGAAACGGTAAATAAACCCAATGATTCAAACCATTTTAAGGTCTCTTGCGGATCGAAATGCTCCAGCGCATAGCGGCAAAATTCCGGTGAATCTCCATGAAAGCCATATTCTAAGGCATGCAAATTGGTAAGATTGCATCGACCGTTGCCGGTGGCTTGAAGCTTTTTTCCTACGCGGGCTTGCTTCTCCAAAAGAATTATTTTTGCGTTATTATTTTCTGATGCGGCCAAAGCGGCAGCCATTCCGGATGCCCCGCCGCCAATAATAGCAATAATCATTTTTTACCTCTTTGAATCTATTCGATTACTTCCAGCAGAAAGGATACGGGGCGAAAACCATCGTTGCAGGAAATCATGGCAGAACGTTCGTTTTTCATCCAACCATCATAAAAATTACCGCCGCCTGCTGCAAGCTCTTTGGCGAAGCGCTCCATGCAACCCCATGCCTCGGCGCAAAGACCGTCGGGTTTTTCGCCGTTTTCGCAGATGTATTCTTTTCCGATTATTTCATCGCAAGCATGCTCAATGGGATTTTCATATTGAGCAATGAGGTCCTGATAGACCGATCTGCGAATCGGCGTGATTTTGATTTTCTTCATGGCATTATCTTGTGAGGGTATAAACCTCAACCTCCCATGGAGTCCATTCTTTGCGCCCGTCAAGAGAAGGAGCAAGGTCTTCGCGATTGGTGAGAATACGCTTCCAGTTGCTTGCCTTAATTTCTTCAGGAAGATCAATCTTAACCTGCTCTTTTGAATAATTGGCCACAACCAAAAGGGTCTCTCTGGCGCATTTTCTTAAATATACAACCATTTGCGGGTGATCGTTCATTAAATACTCAAATTGACCATCCATGATTGCGGGATGCTCTTGGCGCATTGCAATCAGTTTTTGATAGTAGGCAAAGATGGAGTTATCAGAAGCGCGATCAGCCTCGAGATTGATTTCTTTATAATTGGGATTTACTTTGAGCCAAGGTTTGCCGGTGGTAAAGCCTGCGTTTTTCGATTGATTCCATTGATAGGGAGTACGAGCGTTATCTCGGCTTCCGATGGCGGCTTTTTCCAAGGCTTCTTCAGGGCTGAGGCCATTGGCTACCATGGATTGATAGCTTCCTAATGTATAGCAGCAATTATAGTCCTCAATGGAAGGGAAGCGTACATTGGTCATGCCGATCTCTTCTCCTTGATAGACAAAAGGAATTCCGGGCGAAGTATGAAGCAAGGTTCCAAGCAATTTTGCGGATTCCACGCGATATTCTTGATCATCTCCAAAGCGAGAGACTTGGCGAGGCTTATCGTGATTCGACATATATTGGACAGGCCAAGCGTTATGCTTGGTTACCTCTGCCCAGTTGCCTTGAACCTCACGCAAAGCTTCTGCGTTTTTGCATTTTTCTATCTCAAAATGATATACCGTACTCAGTTCTTCTCTGGATTCGCAAATATAGTCCAGCGCATTTCCTTTGGCAGTAACACCGGCCCCTTCGCCAACGGTGAAGCAATCTCTGGGGCCAAAGACTTTGGTATACAATTCATGGATAATCTCATGAATTCCCTCAATATTGGTGCACATGCTTCGATCCACAATAAATCCATTGCGATCATAGGGGAAATGGGGCTCTTTGGTGGTATCGGGAAAACCGGGCTTCTTTTTGAATTGGGTGAAAACATCCAGGCGGAATCCATCAACCCCCATATCCAGCCACCAATGAAGCATTTTATAAATTTCTTCTCTTAAAGGCTCATATTCCCAATTCAGATCCGGCATCTTTGAAGCATATTGATGAAGATAATATTCTCCGGTCAACTCATCATAGGTCCAGGCAGAGCCGTTGCCTTCATGGAAATAATTTCCCCAGTTATTCGGCTCGGAGCCATCTTCCTTCGGCGGCTGCCAAATATAATAATTGCGATAGGGGTTATCTTTGGATTTTCTGGATTCTTGGAACCATCTATGCTCATCGGAGGAATGGTTTAATACCATATCCATGATTACCCGAATGCCCATGCTATGAGCCATGGATAAAAGCTCTTTGAAATCCTCTAAAGTGCCGTAGTCGGGATCGATATCCTGATAATCAGCAACATCATATCCATTATCAACCTGGGGAGAGGTGAAGATCGGGGTGAACCAAATGCAGTTGATGCCAAGCTCTTTCAAAGTGGAAAGCTTGGACATTACACCCTTGA
>JAZMZQ010000005.1:0-30947 GCA_045586045.1 Eubacteriales bacterium | reverse complement strand
CTGACGCATGGCGGGATTTTTTCGATTTGTTTGAGCGAAAAAGATGCTCTCAAAACCTATTCTTCCTTACGGAGGGTGCCCCAATGGGGTGCATTTATTAAACATCAAAATATCCCAAAACCAAAATACCGATAAAGGCGGCAGCGATGCAAAGATAATGCTTCCAAGAAAGCTTTTCTTTGAGGAAAATGCTGCCCCAGACGGTGGAGACCATGCAATAAGCAGAAATAATGACAAGGCCCGGTACATAGCCTGCCACAACCACGCGCATATAAAAGACCTGACCGATGGTCTCGCAGATGCCGCCCAAAAGCTTGGTGCCATCATATTTCACATCGATCTTTTCCCGCTTAATTGCAAAGACATAGATCGCAAATACAACCGCCACCAAAAGCCATGTGAATTCATAGGCCGTATTCAAGATATCGCCGGCAAGAAGCTCTGTATCCACCTGCGGATTGCCTGCCATTTTCTCGGCAAGAGAGGCTTCATAATCCCCTGCAATAAGGGTATCCACAAAAGTGCCCAGCGCATCCAAGATGCAATAGAGCACCGGCAAAAGGATGGCCCAAAGGCTCTTGGCATATTTACGATTGGCCTTCTCCTGCCGAAGAGCACGCAGAGCGGTATCCTCGGTATTATCTACAAAGCCAAGGCCTACAATCCCAAGCACTACCAGCGCAATACCTGCAATAATCCAGCCATTGAGATAAACCGCATTACTCTCCGATTCGGGATTGAAGGTAACCCCAAAGAGCACCATGCAAAGCAGGGCAGCCACAGCCCCCGAGCCATTGCAGATGGGAGAGGAGATGGAAAGCTCAATATACCGAAGCCCGATATACCCCACCACCATGGAGACGATATAGAAAACAGATGCCGGCAGATAAGTAATAATATCCGAGAAGGAGAAGGGAATCTTCTCAATAAAGACCATATATAAAGCATGAAGACCCATCACCAGGCCTACTGCGATTCCCACTTTATAATGGCTCAGCTTATCCTCCTGCTTGGAGCCGATCTTGCTGAAGATATCCGATCCGCTCCAGAAAAGCATGGCAATGATTGCCACCAACCAAATCCACATTACTGATTTTCCTCCATATTCTTGAAAATCTTTTCCGCTAATTCCTGCACCTCTTTGGGGCGGGAAACGATGATACCGGAAGATTCATCTCCCAGGATCAGCAAGGTATCCCCCGCTTTGATGCCGAAAAGCTCTCGGGCCTCTTTCGGAATGACAATCTGCCCCTTTTCGCCCACCTTGGCTGTACCGAATACATGCTTTCCTTTAGGAAGACCGTATAAATGCTTGCCTTTTGCCATCTGTTTCACCTCAAAAGTTATACAAGTAGGAAAAGTATAACTCATTTTATCATAGATTCGAGCCATTATCAAGCCCTTGACTATAAAATCATATCATAATATAATAAATATATCAACAAAGAGTAGGTTAAAAGATGATTATTAAAGACATTCGGCTGCAGGCGGATCATTCCCCTGATCGGCTTCTGAAGAAAATTGAAAAACGCTCAGGATTAAAGAGGCCGAAATGGCGCATCCTGCGCCGCTCGGTGGATGGGCGGCGGAAGCCGGTGGTAAAGGTCTATACCATCGAGGCCGTCCCGCAAGGGCATCCCTTTGAGGAGCAGCCCTCTCTTTCCATTCCCCGCTCCGCCTTGCAAGAGCGGCCGATTGTAATCGGTTGCGGTCCTGCAGGGCTTTTTGCCGCCTATATCTTGGCAAAAGCAGGAGCGAAGCCTCTGCTTTTGGAGCGCGGAAAAGCGGTTGAGCAGCGGCAAGCGGATATTTTGAATTTCCAAAAGTCAAGAGTTCTGAATCCGGAATCCAATGTGCAATTCGGGGAAGGGGGTGCCGGCACCTTTTCGGATGGAAAACTCAATTCCGGCATTTCCAATCCCCTCTGCCGCGCTGTTTTGGAGATCTTTGCCGCCCACGGTGCGCCGGAGGAAATTCTCTATGAGGCCAAGCCCCATATCGGCACCGACCGCCTGATCGGCACTGTCCGCTCTATGCGGGAGGAGATCATTGCCCTTGGAGGAGAAGTCCATTTTGAAGAGAAGGTCTCGGATCTTCTGATCTCCCAAGGAAAAATTTGCGGGGTGGTAGGGAAGCAAACCTATCCTGCGAGCCGTGTAATCCTCGCCATCGGCCATAGCGCAAGAGATACCTTTCAAATGCTATTTGAAAAATCCATTTCCATGGAGCAAAAAGCCTTTTCGGTCGGAGCGCGGATTGAGCATCCCCAAGGGCTGATCAACCAAGCGCAATACGGCAGCGATGCCTCTTATTTGGAGGCTGCCGACTATAAGCTTTCTTATCATACTGCAGAAGGGAGAGGGGTCTATACCTTTTGTATGTGCCCGGGCGGCAGTGTTATTGCCGCCGCAAGCGAGCAGGGCGGCGTGGTAACCAACGGCATGAGCAATTTTGCAAGAGATGAGCAAAATGCCAACAGCGCGTTGCTGGTGGGCATTGCGCCCTCTGATTATGATTGCGGCCATCCTCTGGACGGCATTTCTTTTCAGCGCAAGCTGGAGCAAGCCGCCTTTGAAGCAGGCGGCAGGGATTACAGCGCTCCCGCTCAGCGGGTAGAGGACTTTTTAAGCCGCCGCCCCTCCACCGCCTTCGGCGCGGTAAAGCCCTCTTATCTGCCTGAGGCGGTTCCCTATGATCTTTGGAAGATTTTGCCGGAATATGTCTGCCGCTCTATGGCAGAGGCGATCCCCGTTTTTGACCGCAGACTCAAAGGCTTTGCGCTGGCTGATGCAGTCCTTACCGGCGTGGAGACCCGCAGTTCCTCCCCTGTCCGTATCTTAAGAGGAGAGCATCTCCAAAGCCTCAATGTTGCAGGCCTTTATCCCGCAGGGGAAGGGGCAGGCTATGCGGGAGGCATCATGTCCTCCGCAGTTGACGGTATCCGATGCGCCCTTAAAATTCTGGAAGAAAAAAATGGTTGTGAATAATCACAACCATTTTTATTATATCTTTACCTGAAAATCCTTTTTGCATTTCGGGCAGCAGACGGTATGCTTTCCTTTTTTATATGGCAAGCGTACCGTTGCCTTGCAGAAGGGGCAGCGGCGATACCGATGGGTTTTACGCTCGGAAAATTTGCGGCGTTGCAGATTCAAGAAGTTCTTGAACTTCCATACAATAGTAAGATACTTGCGATTCTCTGCTTGGCGCTTATAAATATTTTTGGAAAAGGTTCTCCAAAAAAGGAAGATCATCACCGCCAAGGCAAGCAAGGTAAATATTTCCAAGAACATTCCTATAATTGCCAGAATCAAATAAACCCATAGAAGGGCCCGATTCAGCTGGTCCACGCCGTTTCGCCCTACCATAAAGCGGGCAACTCGATCACGAAATTTCATCTCTAAAACCTTCTTTCTCAGCAATAAGGGCAGCAAAGCTTGGCAATGCAAAGGGCGGTGCAAAGCTTATCCATCATATTTCCGCCCATGGAAAATCCACGACCATAGGTTTCATAAACCATACCACCCATCTGCAGCTGCTGCAAAAATTGTTGGTATTCCATATTGCTCGGATCCATGGCCGCTGCCTTACGAGCAAATTCCAAAGCCTGAGTACGATTGCCCACCCCATAGTGGGCGTAGGCCGAAAGGAAATACCATTCAGCATTGCGCTCCGTAATGCGGTTGAGCACATTAAAAGCCTCCTGAAAGCGGCGATAGTGAAGATAATTCCGCACGGCTGTCATTTCTGGATTAGACCCTTGCCGGCTTTGGCCATAGCCGCTATAACTTCCGTATCCCCTATAGCCGCCGGTTGTTTTCCCTTGGCGCACATTGAGAATCTCATCATAAGCTGCATTGATTTCTGCCATCTTTTTCTCGGCATAATCCCGATCCGGATGAATATCGGGATGGTATTGCTTTGCCAAGCGGCGATATGCTTTTTTCACCTCATCATCGGTGGCGGAAGAGGGGATCCCCAAAACATCATAGGGATTCTGATTCATTTCTCTTCTCCTTTATTATTTTATACTTACTCCAAATACCGGAATATAATACATTTCTTAAAATATCAAGATGCTCCACCAAAGGAAGCCGCTCCAGCACCAAGGCACATTCGCCCAAAGCGCTTTTGAGAATTTCTTCCATCCGAATTTCAAAATCCGGATCTTCTTCTCGTAGCAAGAAAGGATTGTAATTTCCTTTTTTTCGGTCCTTCGGAAGATCCTCATAAGCATCCATCCAATAAATAAAATGGCCCAAAGAATCTCCGAAACGATAGCAATCCTCCGACCAACGATCCTTTTTCCATAAAAAGATCTCGCCCAATATGGCGCCAAACGCATTGGCTGCGGCATCGGGATTTTTCTCCCCCCGCAGCTCAATATCACGCAAAGCACGAAGCCCCTCCCGCACCGCTCGGGCTTGGCGGGGATATTGCTCCTCAATGGAAGGAATATAGCGCTTGATCCGATTGGCGGCAGTCAGAGAGCGGCGTTTGCCTTCATCCTCCCAATCATCCATCAGATTATAATAGGCCAGCAGCAGATTCATGGCCGCGCCGTAATCAATCAGCTGATTCTCGCTCATCTTACGCTCTTTGGCGGGATGAACCAAGCACCGCCCTTGAAACACCTTGGTCTTGGGATCGTAAAGATCGGCAAGCAGCAATACCATAAAGGCCATATCATAATTTAAGGTCAACCGCCCGAAATTTCCGAATTGCTTTTTCAGGCTGCGGCAAAGGCCGCAATAATAGCTTCTGTAGATTTCCTTTTGATGATCATCGAGCTGCTCAAGATCTGCTACTACATATCCAAACATCAAGCCTTCGCCTCCTTTTTAATATCATACACCGAAAATACCATTCTGTGTTGAACAAATTGTAAATTTTTGCATATCCTCTTGCTTTTTTCAATATGATAGGTTGAAGGAGTGATCATTATGGCGATAAAAATTGTAATCGACCCCGGCCATAATCCCCAAGGGATCAATGCAGGGGCAGAAGGATTCGGATATCGGGAGCAGGATTTGGTTTATGAGGTAGCGCAACGCTTGGCAACCCTCTTGCGGGAAAACGGAAATTTTGAGGTCCGCCTCACCCGCACCACCCCTACCCAAGTGCTGGGCACCTCCAATGCCACCAGCTTGCAAGAGCGGGTAAGGATCGCCAATAGCTGGCCTGCTGATTATTTTATCAGCATCCACGCCAACGCCTCTGTCAACCCCGAGGCCAACGGTGCCGAGGTCTATACTTATTCCGATAGCGGCCCCGCCCATGAGCTTGCCATCTCCATCCAGCAGGCTTTGGTGGAAGAGATGGGGATGAAGGATCTGGGCGTCAAGACCAATCCCTCTCTTTATGTCCTCAGGCGGACCTCCATGCCCGCAGTCTTGGTAGAGCTTGGCTTTATTACCAATGAACAGGATGTCCAAAAGCTTGCCAACGATCCCGATGGCTTCGCGCAAGCACTCTATAATGGCATTTTACGCTATTTCGGCCTATAAATCAAAAATACCGCTTGGTGTAAATTTACACCAAGCGGTATTTTTTAATCTTTCAGAAGGGGCTCCAATACCTTTTCCACTTCGCGATAATCATCCACGCAGAAGAACTGCATTTTGGATTGATAAACCGATTCATCATTGCCGCCGGGGCCGTAATCATCCCCTACATAAGCAATCTCTTCATGCTTAAGGCCATGCTCTTTAGCGAAAAGATCCAGCGCATAGAATTTATTGAAGGGCTTGGGTGCCATATCGAAGGAGGAGGTCCCTCCCACAAATACATTATACTCGGGGAAGGCTGCGCATACTTCCTCATAGATGGCTCTTCTCTTTTTCCGATCCGGATCATAAGCCAGCTTATCTTCCAAAACGGCCTTGGTGCCCAAAATAGGAATGGTTACTGCGCCGCTGGCATGGAATTCCACGCTCTCGCCTGCAAATTCCTTCCAACCGTATTTCTCTCTCATCCCTGCTACGACCTCTTCTACATGAGCACGATCGCAAGGAGCCACCTCATCCCGAATGAATTTTAAGTTCTTGGTCTCGGGATCATAAATGGCATACTGCATCCCGTAGTTTCCTACAATATCGATGGGATAATGATTCATCTGCTCAAAGATGCGATTGCAAAGACCGGCGCCTGCCATAATCAGCTTATATTTTTTCCCCAAGCGATCCAGCATATCGGCCGTTTCTGCCGAAAGCTTGGATTTATGCTGAGTCAGGGTGCCGTCTAAATCAAAGGCTACTACTTTAATGTTGCTCATTTTTTCGCGCTCCTTTATTGACAATTTATTTCTTCTTTTTTATAATAACATCATGATCGATATCGGTCAATAGTTGACTAAAACATCGACAAACGATCAAAACCGATCACGGAGGAAAAAATGTTCAAATCAGAGCGGCAAGAAAAAATCATCAAACTCTTAAAAGAGCGGGACTACGCAAGCGTACAGTTGCTTTGCTCTTTGCTTTTCGCCAGCGAACCCACCATTCGGCGGGATCTGACTGCTTTAGAGCGGGAAGGCTTGATCCGCCGCAGCCACGGCGGTGCCATGCTGGTGCGGGATGAGATTTCCCGCCCTCTTGCCTTCCGCCAAGAGACGATGCAGGCAGAAAAGCGTAAAATTGCGCAAAAAGCGGCAGAATTGATTCCGCAGGGAGCGGTCCTTTTTATCGATGGTTCTACCACCGCTTTTCATCTGATCCCCCATTTGGCGGGCAAGGAGGTAACGGTCATTACCAATGGGCTCGCTACGCTTAATTTTTTGCAGGAGCAAAAAATCAAAGCCAAATGCATCGGTGGAGATCTTCTTCATAGCTCCATGTGCTTTGTAGGCCGATCGGCAGAGCAGTTCATTTCCGATATCCATGCCGATCTGCTCTTCTTCTCGGTTTCCTGCCTCAACCACCTTGGAGAGATCACCGATTATTCCGAAGAGGAGACCTATCTTCGCAAAGCGCTGATGAAGCAGGCGCGTAAGCGAATCCTTCTGATGGACCACTCTAAATTCTCAAAAACCGCCACCTTTCATCTCTGCACACTCCAAGAGATTGATGGCATCATTACCGACCTTCCGAAAATCCCCACCTGCCCCGACTCTTGCCAATGGATTAAAGTTTAAGAAAAAAGGACCGAATCGTTGAGAAATCATCCATTCAGTCTTTTTTTATAAAAAAATAGTTTTTTATTTCATTTTCTTTCGCCTTTTTCTTTGATATGATAGAAAAAAAGATAAAGGAACGGTGCAAATGATCAGATTGGATTTGAATGGAAAATGGAAGATGGAAGGAGCAGGTTTCAGTTGCGATGGCATCATTCCCGGCTCGGTCTATTCTTTTCTGCTTGAAAATAAATTGGTTGCAGATCCATTTTATCGGGAAAATGAACTGGAAGCACTTAAAATTTTGAATAATACTTTTACCTTCTTTCGGAGTTTTTCCTTTCAAAAAGCAAATGCTCCGGTTCTGCTCCATTGTGATGGATTGGATACCCTTTGCGATATTTATCTAAACAGCAAGCATATCGCTTATACCGATAATATGCATCGCACCTATGAATTCGATGTTTCCGACTATCTAAAAGAAGGAGAAAACGAAATTCGCCTTGTTTTTCATCCCATTGACCCTTATATCAAGGAAAAGCATACGGCGCATCCCGTACCCGCGGCGAGAAGCCCGCTTCACGGTTTCAGCCATATCCGCAAAGCCCACTGCATGATGGGATGGGATTGGGGCCCGCGGATTCCCGATATCGGCATTTGGAGAGATATTTACCTGCTCACCTGCAATAGCGGGCGAATTTTGGATTTTCATATCACGCAACGGCATGAGGGGGGAAGGGTCTATATCACCCCTGCCGTTCAATTAAGCGACGATGCTCTTTTAAATAATCTGTGCATTACCGCAACCGCACCGAACGGGAAAATTTTTTCTCTTTGCGCAAATGAAGAAAATGAAATTGAAAATCCTATGCTTTGGTGGCCCGCCGGAATGGGAAAGCAGCCGCTCTATACCATTATTGCAGAACTGATTGAAGGCGAAAAGATCGTTGATTCTTGCAAAAAGCGAATCGGTCTGCGCACCATGAAGCTGATTCGAGAGCATGATCGCTATGGAGAGAGCTTTTGCCATGAGGTCAACGGCATCCGCTTCTTTGCCCGCGGCGCCGATTATATTCCGATGGACAGCATCCTCTCTCGCGTTACGAAAGAGCGAATTTATTGGCTGATCAAGCAATGCCGCGACTGCAATTTCAACGCGATTCGCGTCTGGGGCGGCGGCTATTATCCCGAAGATGATTTTATGGATGCCTGCGATGAGGCGGGCCTCATCATCTTTATGGACATGATGTTTGCCTGCACCCTTTATTGGGTAGATCAACCGTTCCTTGCCAATATTGAAGCCGAGATCAAGGACAACCTCACTCGCCTGCGCCATCATGCCTCTTTGGCGGTGATCAGCGGAAATAATGAGGGAGAAAGCAATTTTGAGACCTGCGAGGACGAAACGCTGCGAGAGATGTATTATTCCATTTTCGAAGAGCTGATTCCTCAAACAATCGATCGCCTTTGCCCTTATATCCCTTATATTCCCTCCTCACCCACCACCTGCGGTCATTTTATAGATCCGCAAAATGAGGGGTATGGCGATTGCCATTATTGGGATGTTTGGCATAAGGATCAGCCTTTCACCGAATTTCGCAACCATCTTTTCCGCTACTTAAGCGAATTTGGATTTCAATCCTTCCCCTGCGAAAAGAGCGTTCTTGCCTTTACCGAGAAAAAAGACCGCAATATATTCAGCCGCGTAATGGAGCGGCATCAGCGCAATACCAGCGCCAACGGCAAGATTTTAAAATATCTTTCCGATACCTTCCTCTATCCCGCAGATTTCGGCACTCTTTTATATGCATCTCAGCTTTTGCAGGCAGAAGCCATCCGCTACGGAGTGGAGCATTTTCGTCGCCATCGGGGGCGCTGCATGGGCACCCTTTATTGGCAGCTCAACGATATTTGGCCGGTTGCCTCCTGGGCCAGCATCGATTATTACGGCCGATATAAAGCGTTGCAATATGCCGCCAAGCGATTTTATGCCCCTGTTCTTCTTTCCTGTAAAGAGATCGGCGAAAAGGATACTCGCCCCTCTATCATTATGGAAGAAGGGGAATACCCCTTTGAAACCAAGGCAACCCTCTGCATTACCAACGATAGCTTAGAAGAAATCAATGCAACCGTCTGCTGGGCTTTGCGCCATTGCGACGGCAGTATTATAAAAGAGGGGCAAGAAGAAATAAAGGTTGCACCCCTTTCGGTGCTTTGGCTGCAAGAAATGGATTTTGAGAAGACCGATGTGGAGCATCATTATCTCAGCTATGAATTGCTAATCGACGAAAAGACCCAGTCCTGCGGAACTGCGCTCTTTACCGCACCCAAGCATTTTGAATTTCAAGACCCCCATCTGCGCTATGAGATCGAGGGAGATACCATCACAATCTATGCCGATGCCTATGCACGCTCGGTAGAGATCGATTCTCCCGATTCCGATTTTATTTTAAGCGATAATTATTTTGATTTGAATTCGGGGAGCAAAACGGTGAAAATTTTAGAAGGTGCCCCGAAAACCATCACCCTTCGCTCTGTTTACGATATTCGATAAGAGGAAAGTTATGAAAGAAATCGTTAAAAAATTAAAAACAGCAAAAGAATATACCATCTTTGTGGTAGGCGATAGTATAACAGAAGGTGCAAGAGCCACCGACGATGAGCATACTTATACAGCCGCCTTTGCAAGAGGGCTTGCCAAGGAGTTTCCCGCCCGCACCATCCTCCGCTATGACGGAAAGCGCTTCGATCATCCCGATGCAGAAAAAATGAATCTTCAAGCCTTTGAAGGTCCCCATCGAGTGCAGAGCGGCGAGGAAGGAACCATCACAATAGTGCGCAATGGTCTTGGTGGAAATACCGCCAAAAGATTACTCAAGCGAAAAAACGATTATATTGGCAAAGAATTTGGCGGGCGCACCGCCGATCTCTATATCCTGATGCTCGGAATCAACGATTCCATCCAAACCAATCCCGAAAAATATGCTGAGCCGCAGGTGTTTTATGAGGATTTAGAGAATTTGCTCAGCGCACTGAGAGAAGGAAATCCAAAAGCAGATCTCATCTTTATGACGCCCACCTATAATGATTACGGGCGAGAGGCTATCAGCACTGTTTCGCCCTATGCAGAAGAAATGCGCAGGCTTTGCCAAAAACATGCGCTTCCTTTGGTGGATCAGCATCGCTTATGGATGGATCACCTTGAAATCGGTGCCCCCAATGATGGCCAAGGAGATTGGCTCACAGGGCAAAAAGGAGACCACTGCCATCCCAGCAATATTGGGCATCAGGCTATTGCAGATGAGCTGCTCCGCTGCTTATTTTTTCATTGAAAGAAGGTTGTTTAATGAAATTGCATACCCTTGGCACCAGCCATGGTGCCACCGAACCCAATAAAGCTTGTTCCGTGAATCTTTTGGAGGTAAACGGTGCTTATTATCTTTTCGATTGCGGCGGCAATGCCGAAGGAAAAATCACCGATCGCGGCATCGAATTTGATGCGATCCGCGCCATTTTTATCAGTCATATGCACGAGGACCATGCAGGCACTTTATCTGCTATTGTGAAGCGCTTTTTAGTCTATAATAAATCCGAAAATATTTTAGATCTTCATCTGCCGGAGCAAGCAGGGATCGAAGCTTTTAAGAGCTGGATCAGCGCCTTGCATTTAGATGCTTCTTCAAAAAAAACACGCTATCATTTAATTAAAGCAGGAATCGTTTATTCCGATGAAAACATTACCGTTACCGCCATCCCCACCAAGCATCTGATGGACGGGAAATTTCCAAGCTATGCCTATATGGTGGAATCCGCCGATAAAAGATTCCTCTATACCGGCGATCTGAATTATACCTTTTGTGATTATCCCTCCATCGTTTTTGAGCAACAATTTGATCTGATTCTATGTGAATTGGTGCATTTCAAGCCTGAGCTGCATCTTGAGCAAATCATCCAAAGCAAAACCAAAAAAATGGTCTTTACCCATACCGCACCCACCAAAGCCACCCGCGTTCTCGGTATGCAGGATCAATTTCCTTTCCCCATAGACCTTGCAGAGGATGGGAAAATTTACGAAATATAATCTAAAAGGGCTGTAAAAAATCAGAAGATTTTTTTACAGCCCCTTTATAATTATAGGGTAGAAATCGCTTTTTTCAAAATCGCCACGCTTCTTTGAGCGGCCTTTTTAGCAAAAGTAGGATAATCCAGTTTGGCATCCCCCTCATCGCCATCGGAGATAGCGCGAAGAACCGAGAATGGAACCTTATTCACATAGCAGACCTGCCCGATAGCAGCGCCTTCCATCTCGCAGCAGATAGCGCCGAAAAGAGAGCGAATCCGCTCTCTTTGAGCATCCTCTGCAATAAACTGATCGCCGGAGGCGATGATGCCCCGCTCGATATGGATGGAAAGTCCCTTTGCAGCCTGCTCCATGGCGGCGGCAATTTTCTCATCGGCAGGCAATACTACCTTATTGATTCCGGAGAGAAGGCCCGCAGGGTCTCCCAAGGGAGAGGTATCCATATCATGCTGAACGACTCCTTCTGCGATGGCCACATCCAAAATATGCAGATCCTTCGAAAGAGTGCCCGCCACCCCTGTATTGATGATCATCTTCGGATGGTATTGCAGGATCATGGTCTGGGCGCAAAGGGCAGCAAATACCTTGCCCACGCCGCAAGTGGCCACCACGATCTCTTTTCCCTGCCATACCCCTTCCGCAAAGCGGATTCCGCTAAGTTCTTTTTCTTTCTTTTGCTCCATCTCTGCAATGATGGCATCGGTTTCCAATGCCATTGCACCGATAATTCCGATCATTCAAATAGCTCCTTTATCTCCAGTTCATCCAATATTTCAAGGCCATAGCGCTTGGCGATCCCCGAAAGATGCTCCATCTCTTTCCAATCGCAGATGGCCCTCGGCTTATGAGCATCCATCCCGATCACCACCTTGCAACCTTCCTTCCCTGCGATCTTCCAAAAGCGGTTTTGGGGATAAAAGGAGCCGGCCCGATAGCCCTGCCCATTGATCTCCAACGGCAGCCCACATTCCTTGGCCGCTCTGCAAAGCCTGCGCATCTGCTTTTTATAAAAGAAAGGATTGCCCTTAAAATTAGCTACATCCGGATGGGCCACATAGAGGAATTTTCCTGTATGGAAGCCTTCAATCATATTGTCCACCCAGCGAGCAAGCCGCTCTTTTTCCTTAAAGGGTTTCCCCGAAGGGGGATAGCCCTCCTCGCAATGAAAATGCTGGCCGAGGATCAGATACTGGACCCTGCCATCCTCCCTCAGCTGCTCCATCAACGCCTCAAACTGATCCGGCAGATATTCCACTTCCAGCCCGATCAGCAGTTGAATCCGATCTCCATAGATCCTTCGCAGCGCCTCAATGGTCTCAATATATTCGGGCAGCTGCTCCATCTTCATCCGCACCTTCGGCCAAGCATCATTTTTCGGCCATGGAGCATGGTCGGAAAAGCCTAAGGTTTTCAGGCCCCCCGCGATGGCACGCTCCACATATTCCCATTCGCAGCCGTAAGCATGATGGCAGCGGTGGGTATGGGTATGATAATTGGCAGTTTGTCTCATCCTCTTTTTCGATCCTTCAAGCATTTTATTCTTTCGATATTATACCATTTGGTATAATCGTCCATTATTTTCGGTTGCCTGCCATGCAGGCGAGAAAATCGGACATCTTATAATATCCGCGAAAACCGGTAACAAACGATTCCGGTAGATGCTTATGCGGATATTATACTACAAAAAAATACGGCTGACAAGGGTTGACCGCAGATAATTAAATGATAAAAATATACTTGTATAAAAGATAGATCTATGATAAACTTTTAACGAGGTGATAAATATGAGCCATGAACTTACCTATTTAGGCATAGACGGCCCCCAAGGGTTTCCGCTCCACGCCCATGATGACTATGAAATCCTTTATTATTTCAAGATTGACGGTGAGTTGCAGACCGATCAAGGGAATTTCCCCTTATCTTCCGGAATGATGGCTATCATCCCGCCGAATACCATGCACCGCTCCGATGCCAAAGAGGGCTTTACCGCCATTGCCATTAGTGGGCCTTTCGGAAATCTTCTCCAATTTGAAAAGCCTCTTCTGATTTGCGATAATGCGGATCATGATGCAGAGGCCTTGGTTCACATGCTCTATCGTAATCGCCTCACCTCCGATGAATATCTCAATGCGCTGACAGAAGCGCTCCTTTATTTCATCCTGCAAAATGCTCATCCGGAGGATGCGCTGACCCGCGCGGTACGAAAAATCGCCAATACCCTCTCTGAGCGTTTTTTTGATTCCACCCTCGCTCCGGCAGATTTTTTGAATGAAAGCGGCTATGCGGAAGATTATATCCGCGCCCATTTCAAAAAGGTCATCGGAAGGACACCCAATGGTTTTCTCAATTTTCTGCGGATCAACCATGCCCGCTATCTGATCGAAGTCTATGGCGGCACACTTTCCTTATCGGAAATTGCAGAGCAATGCGGCTTTTCCGATTATGTCTATTTTTCCAAAAAGTTCAAGGAGTTGGTTGGCTGCTCCCCTAAAAATTATGAAAAAGGAATATAAAAAGGGCTGTAAAAAACAGATGTTTTTTACAGCCCCTTTTTTGGGGATAGGAAAAAATGTTTGAAACCTTCGTAAATCGAGCCGTAACCAAAGGTTACGGGATACCCGAAGGCGTATGTGATACGCCGAGTGGCTCGATTTGGAGGTAGCAAAAGGCACTGATAAAAAAGAAAAAATATTGCAGTGCAGCAATATTTTTTCTTCCTCTTTTACTTTTTGGCGAAGAAATTTGGTTTAGAGCCTGTATTTTTTTTGCCTTTTGCGGTTCAGACTTTTTTTACAGCCCCTTTTTTACTCAGTTTAATTCTTTATATTTTGTAAGCCATCTTCCCCGCAAGAACCGGGTACCAAACATGATGGCGCGGAAAAGCCAATCGCAAGCCATTGCCAACCACACGCCAAAGACACCGAAACCTAAGAATTTTGCAAAGAAGAAGGCGCCCCCCACGCGGAAGACCCACATGGAAATAATAGAAATGATCATCGTATGACTCACATCGCTGGCTGCCCGAAAAGCATTGGTGAGAGCAAAGGCAGTAGGATGCAAAATGACTGCGCATAGATTATGAAAAAGGATCAAGCGAATGGCAAGATCAGCCCCCTCCTCGGAGAGCGCAAATAACCCCACAAGAGGGCTTGCAAGCAGGCACATTCCGCCCGCCACAAAAAACATCATCACATAAACGGTCCCCACCAGCCGTCGGGTATATCTCTTTGCCTGCTCCTTCTCCCCTGCACCGATGCAACGGCCCACGACCGTGGTCATGGCAGGACCTACCGATGAACCACAGATATAAACCATGGAGGTGAGGGTATTGGCAGCGGCGTTCGCCGCAATGGAAATGGTGCCAAATCCGGAAATAAGGCTCTGAGTAATCACCTTTCCAAGCTGAAATACACTGTTTTCAAAAGCATTGGGCAAGCCGATTCCAAGGATCCGCTTGACAACTTTGTAATCCGGTTTATAATGCAAAAGATCTTCAATATAGACGATGGTTTTTTTATGAAAAACCAGTGCCAAGGTGATGGCCGCGCCCACAAACCGAGCAGCCAGCGTAGCGATGGCGGCGCCTTTTGCTCCCATTCCATATCCAAAAATCAAAAGAGCATTACCGCCGATATTCAATACATTCACCAATAAGGTTACACGCATTGAAACCGAAGAATTCCCATAAACCCGATAATAGGCACCCACTGCATTTCGCAATGCCAAAAAGGGAAAGGACAGCGCTGTATATAACGAATAATCCAGCGCATTTTTCATAATGCCCGCTGAAACCGAGCCGAAGATCAGCCCCAAAAGACCCTTACGGAAAACCACCATGATGATAGTAAAGGCTACACCGGCAATACAAGAAGCCCAGATCAACTGCTTGGCGATTGATTTGACATTTTTAACCCGACCCGCACCGATCGCCTGCGATAATACGATCGCACCGCCGGTAGAAAGGGCTCCTAAAAAATAAAGAATTAAAAGATTGACCGAATCCACCAGAGAAACGCCGGAAACAGCTTCCTCTCCCGCTTGAGCCACCATCATCGTATCCGCCATGCCCACCACAACGGAAAAGATGCTCTCAATAAAAAGCGGAACAATCAATTTTACAAGATCCTTTTTTGAAAACAACATCATTGATCACCTCGATCCAACTGCATTATACCATCCATTTCTTCAAAAATATATATTCTATATATAAATAAACTTGCGCAAAAGATGGATTTATGATATATTAATGTGGGGTGATAAAAGATGAAAGTTACAATCCACTTATGCGGCAAAGACAATCGGCTTGCCTATCCGCTCCATACCCATGATACTTATGAAATCATCTATTATATAGAGGGCGAGGGTGTTTTGCGCACTCCCAACGGAGAGCTCCCCTTTTCTGCGGGCAGCATTGCGCTGATCCCGCCCGAATTTCCTCACGGAACTTCATCAAAAGCGAGATTTTTATTATATGCCACCCGTGCGGATTTCGGTAATCTCTTCCATTTTGACGAGCCGATTATGATACGGGATAACGAGGAGCAGGAAGCGGAAAGCCTTGTCCGGATGATTTTTCGTAACCGCTTAAAGCCGGGAGATTATCTTTCCATGTTGACCGAGACTTATGCCCATTTCATTCTTCAGAATATTGAGCCGGAGGACGCGCTAACCCAGATGGTGCGCAAGGTGGCAAAGGAACTTGCCGATGATTTTCACCGACCCGATCTTTCCCCTGCCGCCCTTTTGAAAGAAAGCGGCTATTCGGAGGATTATCTGCGCGCTCATTTCAAAAAGGTCATTGGCAAGACCCCCATTGATTATCTTACGAAGTTGAGAATCGAGCACGCAAAATACCTGATCCATGTTTATCGTGATACCATGCCGCTTTCAGAGATTGCAGAGCGGTGCGGCTTTGAAAGCTATACCTATTTTTCTCAAAAGTTCAAGGCCCTTACCGGTCGATCTCCCAGAGAATATAAAAAAGGTCCTACAGGAGACTAAATAAAAACGGTTGCAAAAGGCTTTGCAACCGTTTTTCTTATTTTTCCGTATCGGCAGTGGATTCTTCCGTATCAACCGGAGACTCTGCAGCAGGTGTATCCTGCTCCTGTGAAGCCTTCGGCTCAAAGAGGGCGGCAAACTCTTCGCCGCTCAAGCGATCCTTCTCCAAAAGGGCTTCTGCAGTGGCGCGGACCTCTGCTTCATGCTCCTTGAGGATCTCCTCTGCTTTGGCATAAGCGGAATCGATCATGGCCTTGATCTCTTCATCGATCATAGCAGCCACATGCTCGGAATAATCCCGCTGGGTAGCAAAATCACGCCCTAAGAAAACCTCATTGCTATCGCTTCCATAGAGGATGGGGCCGATTTTATCGCTCATTCCGTATTTGGTAACCATCTCTCTTGCAATGCCGGACGCCCGCTGAATATCATTGGAGGCGCCGGTGGAGATATCATCCAGATAAAGCTTCTCACTGACCCGCCCGCCCAAAAGGCTGACAATCTCTTCAAACATGACATTCTTCGTCGCATAAGAAAGATCCTCCTGAGGCAGATGCAGGGTATAGCCACCCGCTCTGCCGCGAGGCACGATCGAGATTTCATGGACAGGATCTGCTGTCTCCAAAAATCTTGCAACCACTGCATGGCCTGCCTCATGGAAGGCAGTCAGGCGGCGCTCTTTTTCTACCACCTTGCGGCTCTTCTTTTCGGGACCTGCCACCACCTTCATGATGGATTCCTCGATCTCGCCTTGGCCAATCTCTGCTTTATTACGGCGGGCGGCAAGCAAAGCCGCCTCGTTCAGAAGATTCTCAATATCTGCGCCGGTAAAGCCGATGGTCCCCTTGGCGATATTTTCAAAATTAACGTCGGCAGCAAATTTTTTGCCTCGCGCATGAACCTTTAAGATCTCTTCTCTGCCCTTTTGATCGGGACGGCCCACATAGACCTGCCGATCAAAACGACCGGGACGCAAAAGAGCAGGGTCCAGAATATCCGCTCTGTTGGTAGCGGCGATAACAATGATGCCTGCATTGGCGCCGAAGCCATCCATCTCTACCAGCAATTGATTGAGGGTCTGCTCCCGCTCATCATGGCCACCGCCGAGGCCTGCGCCTCTTCTGCGGCCCACTGCATCAATCTCATCGATAAAGACAATGCAAGGATTGTTCTTCTTGGCTTCATCAAAAAGATCTCGCACACGGGATGCGCCTACGCCTACATATAATTCCACAAAGTCCGAGCCGGAGATGGAAAAGAAGGGAACTCCCGCTTCTCCTGCCACCGCCTTTGCAAGAAGGGTCTTACCGGTTCCCGGAGGGCCTACCAGCAATACGCCCTTGGGGATTCTTGCCCCAAGCTCCATATATTTGCGGGGAGATTTGAGGAAATCCACAATCTCCACCAATTCTTCCTTCTCTTCATCGGCACCTGCCACATCCAAGAAGGTCTTTTTCTCTTTCTGATCAGCGCCGGTCTTCACTCTGGCTCTTGCAAAGCCGGGCGCCTTTCCGCCATTCATCTGGCGGCTGGACATTACAAAGAAAAGAACCACCATTCCGATCAGCAGCAGAGAGGGCAGATAGCCGACCCACCAAGGGACGGTAAAGCCTTCGGAAAAATCATAGTTTTTGATAATCCCTGCCTTTTGCTGCTCCAGCACCATGGGCATGATGTTTTCTTCAAAAAGGCCAAGGCTCAAAAGCTCATGAACCGCTTTTCCCCCATCCTTAAGCTCGCAGGTCAATTTGGTGCCTTCTAATTCAAAGGCTGTAATCTGCTCTTTATTAAAATAATCGACCAGCTCTCCATAGGAAATCTTTTTAACCTCCGAGCCGCCCTTGCCTAAAAAGCTAAATGCCAAGACCACAATGAGAAACATTGCGGCAATATAGATCAAGCCTCTCAGGCTTCCGGATTTCTTCATTTTCAAGTATCATTCACTCCTTTGGATTAAGCAAACACGAGTAATCCGAACCTGATTTTAAGGGGTGGATTTTCGCCTTTGCTGTGTTAAAATACTCGTTAATCCGGCAGGATTAACTGCGTTTTATGCCTTGCAAACCCAAAAACCCGCTCCCTTAAAATTCTTCGACCTTAAAATGAGCAGAATTTCAGATGATTTTTGGCGCAGAGAAGTTTGTAAGGCTGGCGCCTACAAACCTTCGATAAGCTAAAAAGCGCTGAAATTATGCCATTTTAGGCAGGTTTGGATTATTCGTGTTTGCTTAACCGCCGTAAACTTCTTCCTTTAATACACCCACATAAGGAAGATTGCGGTATTTTTCGGCATAGTCCAGCCCGTAGCCCACAATGAAGGCATCCGGAATCTCATAGCCGATATATTTAGCCTCTACCTCAACCTTGCGGCGAGCAGGCTTGGAAAAGAGGGTGCAGATCGCAATGGAAGCGGGCTGACGCTGCTCCAGCATCCCGATCAGATTATGAAGGGTTACGCCGCTATCCAGAATATCCTCCACAATCAGCACATCCTTGCCCTTGATATCCACATCCAGATCCTTCAGGATCTTTACGCTTCCTTTGGTTTCGGTGCCGCCCCCATAGCTGGAGACATTCATAAAATCAATCTGGGCCGGAAGATCCACTTCCCGCATCAGATCAGCCATCACAATGACACTGCCCTTCAGAATGGAGACCAGCAAAAGATCCTTGCCTGCATAGTCCTTGGTAATGGCAGCACCCAGCTCGGCCATTTTACCCTTAAGCTGCTCTTCGGTAAATAAGACCTCTTTTATATCATTATCATAAAACATCCTTTTATTTCCCCTCTCTTATAATTTCTACGCAACATGCCCTTTTGGTAGTACCATCGCAGGCCGCTGATCGATCTGCTCCATAGCCTTCCACCCAAAGGACTCTTCCGCTTTCCTCCGCCAAAATCCAAAGCCGATCCCGCTCGCTTTTGGGCAAACGGTCGTTTTTTAGCCGCTTGGCAAGATGAGAGCTGCCTTCTCTGCCTTGGGGGCAGAAGCGATCTCCTTCTCTGCGGCGTCGAAATACAAGATTGCCTCCTATTTTATCACAGTCGATGGAAAAATGTGTAAACGGAGTGTTAATTTCCCATGGCTGAATGGAAAATATTGTATCCTCGCTATAGGCTTTTTTTCCAAAGCCTATCGAAATTTCACCTTCTTGCTCTTTCGATAGAAAAAGGCAACGGCCGTATTCCATCCGAAAGTAGCGGTTTTGCTCCAGCTGCACCTGCCCATGAAGGGCATCTCCTCGCAGCAGATGAGCAATCAGCTCAAAATGAAGCCGATCCAAGGGCTTTCCGTTGAGGCGATCCAGCACCCGCTTGAGCACTGCATCAGGCAGATCCTTCAAAGAATCCTTCTCGCTTTTCTCAATACGAGAGGCCCATTGATCCAGCGCCTCCTGCTCCTTTCGGAGATTTTCCATAGAGGCAAGCAAGCCTTTGGTAAAATTTCCTTCTGCCCGCTCATTCAGGCGGGGCAGAATCTCCTTGCGGATAAAATTGCGCAGGAACGCTGAATCCTCATTGGTCTCATCCATGCAGAAGGAAAGCCCCTCTTCTTTGGCATAAGCGCTGATCTGCGCCCTTGAAAAAGGCAGCAGAGGGCGAATCAGATTTCCTCTCTTTTCGGGGATTCCGCTAAGCCCTGCGCTGCCGCTTCCCCGATAGAGATTGATGAAAAAGGTCTCGGCATGATCATCTCCATGATGAGCAGTGGCCAAGAAGCCTTCCTCTTGATAGGGGGCCAGCATTTCATAGCGCATGGCGCGAGCACCCTCTTCAAGGCTCATTCCCCGCGCTTTCCCATAAGCACGAGCGTCCCCTTTTAGGATGGTGCAGGGAATCTGCCATTTCCGGCAAAGCTCTTCGCAAAATTGCGCATCCCGATCGGCGGATTCTCCCCGCAGTCCATGATGAACATGGACCGCTCTCAATGATAATTCCAAGCCTTTCAGCAGGTGCAAAAGCACCACCGAATCCTGCCCGCCGCTCAAGGCGACCGTGCAGATACTTCCCTGCTTTACTCCAAGGCGCCTTAGATTTTCTTTGAATTGCTCCCTCATCATGCGGGAGGCGCCTCATCAGGCAAAGGGATATTTTCTTTCTTTGCTTTATAATTGCCGAATTTGGTCAGGGTATTATTCCATGCCAGATAAACCGTCTCGGTAGGACCATGGCGGTTTTTGGCAATAATCAGCTCAATCTTATTGGGATTGGCCGTCTCTTTATTATAAATGGCATCATTATAGAGGAAGAGAATTGCATCTGCATCCTGCTCGATAGAGCCCGATTCGCGCAGATCCGAAGGCATGGGGCGTTTATCCCCTTCTCTCTTCTCCGAAGCACGAGAGAGCTGAGAAAGGCAAAGGACCGGCACATCAAATTCCTTGGCCATCATCTTCATGGAACGAGAAATTTCCGATACCGCCTCCTGCCGGCTGGCCGTCTTTGTACCGGAGCTCATCAGCTGCATATAGTCCACAATGACAAGGTCCAAGGCAGGCAGGCGGCGCAATTTAGCCTTCATCTGCGCTACTGTCATATCCGGCGTATCATCCAGATAGATATGGGTCTTGGCCAAGGTCTCGGAGGATTGGCCCATCCGAATCCATTCATTGGTAGAAAGCTCACCGGTACGGAATTTCTTATTATCCACGCCGCTATGGCTTGCCAAAAGGCGGTTGGCCAGCTGCTCGTTGCTCATCTCCAAGGAGAAGATGGCAACCGTCTTCCCCTGCAGGCCCACATTCTGGGCAATATTCAGCGCAAGGGAGGTCTTACCCAAGCCGGGGCGGGCAGCCAAAAGGATCAGATCGCTCTTACCGAAGCCCGAGAGCACCCGATCGAGATCTCTGAAATTGGTCTGCAAGCCTGCAAAAGCGGCCCGATCCTGCGCAATCTTCGATACCCGATCAAAGCTTTCGATCAGAGCCGTCTTCAGCTCTACCATGGCGGTATTGCTCTGCTGCGCCCGCACATCATAGATCTTAGCCTCGGCATAATCAATGATGCTTTGCGCATCATCGCTCTGGCCATAGCATTTATCGGTAATATCCTCGCAAATGCTGATCAGGCGGCGCAGATTATATTTTTCCACCACAATCTTGGCATATTCACCCACATTTTTGGTGGAAGGGACAGAAGATGCCATATCATAAAGCAGCTGCTTTGCTTCTGCCTCTTCATAAATGCCTGCGGCGACCACCCGATTGAGGACCGTTACAAAATCGATCTTCTCGCTGGTCATATACATTTCCTGAATCTCGCTATAGATCTTGCCGTATTTTTCTGCATAGAAGTATTCGGGGCGCAGAATGGCCGCCAAATCTTCCATACAATTAAAATCAACGATCAAGGCGCCGATAATACTCTGCTCGGCCTCTAAGCTATGGGGAACTCTTCTCAAATCTTCAAATTCCACTGAAATTTCCTCCGTTTGGAAATCTTAATCTTCTTTTACCACCGCTACATTGATTTTAGCGGCAATGCCGGTATAAAGCTTGACGGTGCAAGCATAAGTGCCGAAATTCTTGATGGTGTCAATTACCAATTTCTTTTTATCTACCGTAACGCCGCTTTCCTTTTCGATCAAGGCGGCAATCTCCTTGCCGGTAACAGCGCCGAAAAGCTTTCCGCTCTCGCCGCCCTTTGCCTTTAAGGTGAAGGTCTTTCCCTCCAGCTTTTCTTTATTTTCTTTGGCGGCAGCGGTATCGACGTCGATTTTATGCTGAGCCGCAGCGGCTTTGCCTGCAAAATCATTCTGCACCTGCGCATTCACAGGGCTTGCAAGCCCGCGGGCGATCAGAAAATTACGGCCGTAGCCATCTGCCACATTGATGGTATCGCCCTTTTTACCCTGCCCTTTTACATCTGCCAATAAAATTACCTTCATTTGGTTGCTTCTCCTTCTTTTATCAATTTGATCAGTTGATCATGGACCTCCTCCAAGGAGCGATCCTTTATTTGGGCCCCTGCGGAAGCCCGATGGCCGCCGCCGCCCATTTGCTCTAAAATCACCTGCACATTATAGCTGGCATCGCATCGGCCGGAGATATGGACCACGCCCTCCTGCTGATACAATACAAATGCGCCTGCAATCTCCGCCACATTCAAAAGCTCATCCGCCGCCTTTGCCGCAAATACCTTGATGCCCTCAAAGGGCGGCTTGGACCAGCAGGCCACTGCGATATGATCGGTAACCATCTCGGCGGCGGTAATCAGCTCCATCTGCCTACGATAAGATTCCAGATCGTTTTTGAAAAATCCTCGGATTTCCTGAGGATCGGCACCCGCTTTGCGAAGGGCGGCCGCTGCCTCAAAGGTGCGGGGACCTGTCCGTTCAATAAAGTTTTTGGTATCTAAGATGATGCCTGCCAAAAGGGCTCTTGCTTCGATCTTGCCGATGCGGCAGGAGCGGATGTTTTCCGCAAGCTCTGCCACCATTTCGCTGGCCGAAGAAGCATTGGGCTCATGGAACATCACCACCGTATCGGTAATGGCGCCCTCTACGCTTCTGCGATGATGATCGATCACTGCCACCATCTTAAATAATTTCAAAATCCGCTCATTCTCCACATAATCAAGATCATGGGTATCCACCACCACCAACAGCGCTTCCTCCGCCATCTGATTGGTGAAATGAGAGATTTCCATAAAGGCGGTTTTATAATCGGTTTCCATCAGCATATCCAGCATATCCTGGCAGAGATTCTCCTCTGCGTGATAGAGGATATGGGGCTTCTTCCCCAAAGCGCTGACGCACTTTGCAACCCCCACCGATGCACCGATACAATCCAGATCGGCGAATTTATGGCCCATGATATAGACATGCTCTACCCGCTCGATCTGGGCAGTCAGCGCATCTGCCACCAAGCGGACCTTCACCCGCTTGCGGCGATTACTGTTCTCGGAATTGCCGCCGAAGAATTCATAGCGTTCTTTTTCGCTGCCGGTCAGCACCGCCTGATCTCCCCCGCGGGAGACTGCAAGCTCCAGCGCGCTTCGGGCAGCGCTTTCCGTCTTGAGCAAATTGCCCTCTCCAACCCCCACACCGATGGAAAGGGTGGCATGGAGCACATTCTCTATGCGAATATCTTTAATCTCATTCAAAATGCGGAATTTTGTCTCCCGCAAGGTTTCCATATAGCGCCGCTCAAAAAAGAGCACATACCGATCAATCTCCGGCTTTTGGACCAGCGCACCCAAGCTTTTGGCAAGCTGGCGCACCCGCACATCCACCCGGCTTACAAAATGGCTCTTTTGCAGCTCTGTTACATTCTCGGGAATCTCATCATAAGAATCCAGCAGGAAATAAGCCACGCAAAGGGTATCCCCTTTTAATTTATGGATCTGCTCATGGAGCAGATGATTATCCATCCAATAGACCGCATAAAAATGGTCTTTTCCATCCCGCCCTTGGCTCAATATATAGACGGTATATTTCTTTCCCGCAAAGGTAATATCATACTTTCCGCTTTGATGCTTCTCAATATTTTCAAGAGAAATATTCTTATTGATCGCCCGCACCTTTTGGCCGAATACCTCATGGATATTGCCATCATGAAGAATCTTTTGGAAAAGTTCGTTATACCAGATGATCTCCCCTTTATTGTTCAGCAAGGTGATGGGCATGGGAAAATTGGTGAGATTTTCTCTTGCCGCCTCATCCAGATAGGAGGTGATGCTCTGAAGATAAGAATAAAGGTGCCGGTTTTTCTCGTTCAGATTGGCAAGGTAGAGGATGATATAAAGAACCGCAAAAAGCAATTCCGCAATCCCCAACCATAAATTGACAAACATGGCCAATAAAGAAAAGAGCGCCAAAAGGCAGAAGAAAATAATTTCCAGCCGAGAAATATGAAGTTTAATGGATTTCATCAACAAACGCTCCTTTCTTGATTATTTTCTGACCACGGTGATCCACGCGGGCGTAGTGGCAATCCACCAGCCTGCAAAAAGCAGCAGCGTATAGGGGGTCAGCGTAGAACCTCCTACTGTAATAAAGCTCAGCGCAAAAAGGATCACCACGATTGCGCCCCGCCAAAAACCATGGAGTTTCTTTTTGGCAAGAAACCGCTCCAATTTATACACTGCGGTAAAGACATAGAAGAATCCGAAAAGATTCAAAGCACCGGTCAGGGGCAGGTAAAGCCGCTCGCCGGCAAAGACACTGAGGATATTGATCAGCATATAAATCCAGCTGATTCCCCGCGGCGGAATCAAAGCCCGCCAGCTTCCGCACCATCGGGGAGTCCCCTCCGCCTTTGCTTTCCGATCCGCAAGGAAGAGGGCGATAAAGAAGATGCCGAAAAGGGCAAAGACCGGCATCAGCAAAAGATTATAAGCCATCATCCCTGCCTGCTCGCGAAAGGTCTTGGCAAAGGTGAGCATCTGCTCGGGAAGCTTGCCGCCGTAAACCTGCACCATCATCTGCTCCCATTGGTCCGTAAATACGCGCACCATCTCCGTAGTCCGCTCCAGCATGGGAGAAAAATTCCATTCATTGAAATGAAGACGATTATAAGCAAGAGTTCCCAAGAAAAGCAAGCCGCCCGCCAAGGGAAGCGCTCTCCTGCTCAGCGGCCCGATGCCGCGAAAGGCCGGCCAAAAGAGGGAGACCGAAAGGGGAACTGCAAGGCAAAAGGCGGCAATCAGCACACCGGTGCCCCAATCGTTGGCGGTCAGCACCGCCAAAAGGCCAAGGGCGGCCATGGCGCTCCAGCCCACAAGGGTCCCCACTCTGCGAAAAAGGATCAAGGCTTGGGTGGAAACCACTAAAGCGCAAAGGATCATTAAAAATCCAAAATCGATCCCGAATCCGCCTGCATTATAAGAGGCGGTGGTATAAAGGATTGCCGCAACGCTGAACAGAAAATTCCAGCTCACCCGCAGCAATTGGGAAATACTGATCATTGAAGCTGCTCTCTCTCCTTAGCAATAATAGCATTGACTCTGCGCTCATGGCGGCCGCCCGCCTCAAAGGTAGCGGAGAAATAGTTTTCCACAATTTTCTTAGCCAGCTCAATTCCCATGACTCTTGCGCCCATGCAGAGGATATTGCTATTGTTGTGTACCACCGTCATCGCCGCAGAATAGCAATCGTTGCAGACAGAAGCGCGAATGCCGCGCACCTTATTGGCCGCAATGCTCATGCCGATTCCGGTGCCGCAGACCAAGATTCCCTTTTCTGCTTTTCCGCTTGCCACCGTCTCGGCCACCAAGAAAGCGGCATCGGTATAATCGCATCCATCGGCAGTGCCGTCGAAGAGGATCTCATTCTCAATGCCCATTTCATTCAATACGGCAGAAAGTTCCGGCAGCCATTCGCTGCCTGCTTTATCACAACCCAATACAACCATTTTCATTCTCCTTTATTTTTTCTCATTTGATATTCCCTCTCTGCCTGAGAAAGCCGAAAATAAGCCGGCACCAAATTCTCGGGCGCAAGAGGCTGCAAAAAGCGCGCAGCAGCTGCGATGCTTCTTCCCAAAATATGGTTTTTATCACTCATGGTGATTTGCTTACCGTCGGCAAGATCTGCCAAAAGATAAGCACCATCTCCCAAAAGGATCTTCTCTCCCGAAAGGGAAAGAATCTTCTCTTTAGCTTCCTCCAAGGAATAGGCCCCATCGGGGATCAAGGAGATTGCTCCTTCTTGCGTAAAAGAATAAGCACCCATATAGACCTGCTTGCATCTGGCATCCAAGATGGAGATTGCCGCTTTGCCGCTCCCCTCTTCATTGAAGGCAAGGGCCATTAAGGTAGGCACGGGGATACAAGGGCGCCCCAGCGCCATTCCCTTTACAAGGGAAGCGCCGATCCGAAGGCCGGTAAAAGAGCCGGGGCCGTTTGTTATAGCAAAGCAGCCGATCTCCCCAAGGGAAAGCCCTGCTTTTTTCAAGGTCTCATCCACCAAGGGAAGCAGCATCTGGCTATGAGTCAGCCCTGCATCGGCAAAGCCTTCCGCCAAAAGCGCTTGGCCCTCCGTAACCGCCACTGCCGCGGTGGTGCCCGCACTGTCGATACTCAAAAGTTTCATTCGTCTTTCCTTTCGATCCGAATAATCCGCTCCTGCTCCCCCGCTCCGTAGCAAAGGGAGATGCGCCATGCATCGGCGGGCAGAAGGCTTTCGATATTCTCGCTCCATTCGATGAGCATCAGCCCTGCCCCCAGATAATCATAATAACCGGTGCTGAAAAGGCTGTCCTCCCCCTCTACCCGATACATATCGAAATGATAAATCGGAAAAGGCCCCTGATATTCATGAACCATGGCGAAGGTAGGGCTGGTTACCTCATCCTCGACCCCCAAGGCTTCACATAAAAAGCGGCTGAAGGTGGTCTTTCCCGCACCCAGATCTCCGAAGAACGCAATGGTCTCACGGCCTGTAAGGCTTGCCGCAAGCTCTTTTGCGCAGGCCTTGGTTTCATCCAAGCTTTTGCAACGATATTCTTTTATCAAGCGGCATACCTCCTCCATTTTACTATTGGATTAGTTATTATAACATATATATTATGCATTTTCAAGATTTCGGCCATAAAAATAACTTGAGATTTTGCTTTGATATGGTATAATAATATTGTTAAATCTTAAAAGGAGGTCAGAGCCATCGAACAATTCCGCTTATTTATACGCCATATCTTGAATCGAATCGATTATATCCTTTTGGGGCTGATGGCCCTCTCTTGCGCCTACGGTGTCCTGCTGATCTCCTCCGCCACCGCCACCTTCGGCTCTAAAAAGATGATCATTGTGCAGATCGGCGGCGTTCTGATCGGCATCTTTATGTGTCTGGTATTGCTCACCTTAGAGCATGAAAATCTCGCCCGATTTGCTTTACCCATCTATATTCTCTGTATCCTGCTTTTAATTTTCACCTTAATCTTCGGCAAAGAGGTCATGGGAAATAAAAACTGGATCTCCTTGGGGCCGATCAATGTGCAGCCCTCGGAATTTGTCAAGATGGGCTTTATCCTCACCTTCTCCAAGCACCTCTCTTTGGTGCGCCAGTATATCAACCATGTCTCCGCTTTGATTCCTTTGGTCATCCATTTCGGAATCATTGCCGTCCTGATCATGCTGGGCGGAGATTTGGGGACCACCTTAGTCTTTGCCTTCATCTTTATCGCCATGCTGGCTGCAGCGGGGCTTCATTGGGGCTATTTTTTAGGCGGTGCCGCAGTCATCGGCGTAGCCGCCCCCTTCCTTTTTGATCGATTGGATACCTACCAGCAGATGCGAATCCTTGCGGTCTACGATCCTTCCTTGGATCCCTTAGGCTATGGCTACCATACCATCCAAAGCAAAATCGCGCTGGGAAGCGGCGGGCTGACCGGCTCCGGTCTTTTCAACGGGATCCAGACGCAATATAGTATCCTGCCCGAAAAGCAGACCGATTTCATCTTCTCTGTCTGCGGGGAGGAGCTGGGCTTCGCCGGCTGCCTGCTGATCATCCTTTTGGAAGCGGCTTTGATATTGAGGCTGCTCTATATTGCCTTCCGCGCTACCGATCATCTTGGCTGCTTGATCTGCACCGGCCTTGCCGCCATGCTCTTTTTCCAAGCGGCAGAAAATATCGGTATGTGCTTGGGGCTGCTGCCCGTCATCGGGCTGACCCTTCCCTTCTTCAGCTACGGCGGCTCCTCGGTCCTCTCCCTATGCATGGCCATGGGCCTTGCCATGTCGGTCAACGCCGATCGGGTTAAAGAAGGCTTTTTCAGAAAATAAAAAATCTCTCAACCAACGCTTCCTCGGCGCAGTTGAGAGATTTTTTTATTGAATTTTCTTCTCCAAGCAGACCAACGGCACATTGGGGATGCCATTGAAGGTGCAGGGGACAACTCCCGCCTCCCGAAAGCCTAAAGACTGATAAAGAGTGCGGGCCCGCAGGTTTTTTTCGTTGGTATCAATGCGCAGTACCTTGCAGCCCTGCTCCTTGGCGAGGGCCTCATAAAAGGCAATAAACTGCCTGCCCAAGCCACGCCCTTCCGCCTTGGGGGAGACCACCAAGGTATGCATCACCAAGACCTCTTGCGGCTCTGCTTCATAAAGCCAATCCACCAAAGCATATTCCTTCTCCTGCGCTTGATTGATTTTTGCGGCGGCAAGAATTTCTCCGCCCTCTTCCAAGAGATAAAGCTCCCCTTTGCAGAAGGCATCCTCGGCTGTTTTCAGCGTAGGATAAACGCCGCGAATCCAGCCGACTGTTGCAGCCCCTTTTTCAATCTCCCCATGGATCTGCTCATAGATTTCCGCCACGCAGGGCAACTCCTCTTTTTTGGCAAGGCGGATCATTCTTTTTTCACCGCCACCGCATCTTTATAAAAAGCATCCATCTCCCGCTTGGTAGAGAAGGTGGCCACATACATCTGATTGCCCATCGCGCCTGCCAATGCATCGGGGATCCGATCCACCATCCGCATATTCGCGCCGTATTTTTCCATCATTTGGCTGTGATCCAAAATAAAATCCTTACCGTCTCTTCTTCCGGCAAAAGCGCAGTAGAAATGCTCGCCCTGGGGCATCAAAGAGCTGCCGTAGGCGATCATATCCGCCCAAATTTTATAGACATTGGTGGAATTGGCAAAATTGATCATATCGGGGGTAAAGCCGCCGCAGGGGCGCATATTCACCTCCAGCGCTACGATATCTCCCTTCTTGCCGAGCCCTTCTTGATCTTTTGTGAGCCGGAAGAATTCAAAATGGACAAAGCGGCTTTTTACGCCGAAGCTCTTCACCGTGGCGCGGCCGGCCTTACGGGTATCGGCAGGCAGGTTCTTCAAGATATAATAGCAGCTGTTGTCTTGATTATTGACAATATCCATAATGGAATCGGGGGTTACGTTCCCTGTCTCAAAGATGGGGTTGCCCTCCCCATCAATGATGGCATCATAAGAATTAACCTCTGCATGGACAAATTCCTCCATGATATAAGGCACATCCTTCGGGTAGCTTTCGTAGAAGGCGCAAAGCTCCTCCTCGCAAGAAAGCTTATATGTAGCGGCAGCGCCCACGCCGTTATCCGGCTTTACCACCACGGGATAGCCTACCTTTTCGATAAACTTACGGCAACCTTCCAAGGATTCCACCATATAATAGCGGGCCACGGGAATCCCTGCCCGCTCATAATATTCCTTCATCTTGGATTTATGCTTAATCCGCGCCATATCGGCGGTTTTGAAGCCGCTTTCGATATTAAAATCGGTGCGCAAAGCGGCATCCTGCTCCAGCCAATATTCATTATTGGATTCCAGCCAATCGATCTTGCCGTATTTATAGGCAAAGAAGGCTACCGCCCGATAAACCTCTTCATAATTTTCCAAGCTTCCTACCTTGAAATATTCATTGAGGCTTTCCTTAAGCTCTGCCTTCAGATCCTCATAGGGCTGATCCCCGATTCCAAGGACATTCATGCCGTTATTTTTCAGTTCCCTGCAAAACATCCAATAGTTGGTAGGGAAATTGGGGGAAATAAAAATAATATTTTTCATAAAAATCAAACCTCTCAATCAAAAAGATGGGGCAGAAAATATGCTGCCTGCTTATGCCACCAAGGCCAATCGTGGTTGACATCCGCGCCCCAGATATCCACCCAGATGCCGATTCCTCGCTCCTCAAAAAGCTCCTTCAGCCGTAAAGTGGTATCCACCTGCTCCCAAGCGCCGGTGCCAACGCAGATGATGCCCCGATTGCGATTATATTTTTCAATAAAGGGATGGTCGAAAGGAAGATTGGCCATATAATGAACGGGGGAATTTTGATAGACCACCTCGTCCATATAATCTCCAAATCCATATTCTGCGGTATAAATACCGGAAAGAGCCATGCAGCCGGTAAAGAGATCGGGGAAGCGCAGAAAAAGATTGGCCGCATGAGTCGCACCCAGGCTGCAGCCGAATACGGTAACCCCTAAATCCTCGCAGCCCCGCTCCCGCGCGATATTCTGAAGCATGGGCACTGCCTCTTCGGTAATATAACGAATCCACGCCTCATGGCGGCGGATGCGATCAAAGGCGGGAGCCGAGGAATCCGACCATGTCTCCTTATCAATGGTATCAATAGCCAATACCATGACCTTTCCGCTCTCGATATAAGGGGCCCATGTATCGGTCATATTGAAATTTTCAAAATCGAAAAAACGCCCGTCCTGGCAGGGGATGAATAAAACCGGCCGCCCGCTGTGGCCGTAAATCTTACATTCCATTTCTCTTTGCAGGGCGTTACTGTAAACTTTCAAGTATTGTGTTTCCAAAATCTGTTCTCCTTGGTAAAGTATGATATTTAATTATATCAAATTTCATTCTATAGTCAATAACTAACTTTTATAAAAAGAAGGGGTTGTTTTTTGCAAAATTCGGGTGTATAATGCAAAGCGTTGTAAATAGGAGGATGATTTCATGGAAATATTATTATGCTTATCCATTGCATTATTTGCCGGCCTGATGCTTTCCCGCCTTGCAAAAAAGGTGCAGCTTCCTGCCGTTACCGCCTATCTGGTAGCAGGAATCCTGATCGGGCCGTATCTTTTAGGTCAGTTTGGTATCCGCGGCCTTGGGTTCAACAGCATGGAGCAGCTGGGCTCCTTCGGAATCCTTTCGGATATCGCCCTTGGCTTCATTGCTTTTTCCATCGGCAATGAATTCCGTCTTTCCGACTTGAAAAAAACGGGAAAAAAGGCACTGGTCATTGGTATCTGGCAGGCAGTCTTCACGATGCTTTTGGTAGATGCTGCGCTTGTCGCCATTCATTTAAGTCGGATC
>JAZMZQ010000004.1:0-7283 GCA_045586045.1 Eubacteriales bacterium | reverse complement strand
ACCAGTGTGGACAGTATAGATATTAAAATGCACCAATAATGCACTATAACAAAAGCAATGCTACTTCCTAACCAAGTATTTCTTAATTTTGTTGCTATTTTTTTAAAATTATCCTCACTAGAAATTACACACCTTCGTTTTGCGAGTATAATAGTAAAAAACAGAATAGAAACTGTCAATCCAAGCGTAGCAATCATTACAATATCAACAATATTCATTATAACATCCTCCTTTTTTACATATTGTACCATATTAATGGTAATACCGCAAGTGACAAAAAATAAAGACACGCTATAAAAAGCGTGTCTTTATTTTTGGAGCTGGAGATCGGATTTGAACCGACGACCTACTGATTACGAATCAGTTGCGCTACCTGCTGCGCCACTCCAGCATATAAACTGCGGAATTACCGCAGTTATTTCATCAAAAAGGAAATCAAATCAGCCGAATAACCTTCCTTGGTTTCAATTAAAGAAGCGGTCTCACGGCTTAAATTGAAGGCAAAATTCATATTCAGATGAATTCGCTCATTTTTAGGAAGATCTGCATCCTGCTCTTCATCATAAAAGAGACGAAGATAGATTTTATCTTGATTCAGATCGTATGCGCCTTGATTCCGAAGGTTATAATCGATCTCAACCGGCTCATTGGTAAAACCATCGCTCGGCTCATAAGACGGGTTAAAATAAGTTTTAAGAGATTGAATCAGACGATCACTCTTTTCGCCGATGGTGGAAAATACGACAGTACCGGACGGTTGAATAAATTGAAACAACTTGAAAAATAATTTTTTAGTCATCAAAGGGACAGAGATCTTAAATCCAACCAAATCCTCACCATCATAAGCGCCTAAAGTCAAGATACATGCATCGGCGGTGATCTCTTTATCGATAATGGAGAAACGCAATTCTCCATCGTATTCCTCTTCAAATAAATGAATACATTGCTTCATGAAATCAGCCTTTCTTGAGAAGCTTTGCTACTTCCTCATAAAGTGAATTAATATCCTTGAATTGACGATGAACCGAAGCGTAGCGCACATATGCAACCTCATCAATATGCTTCAGCGCTTCCATCACCAATTCGCCGATATATTCAGTGGTAATTTCTTTTTCAAGTGAATTAAAAAGAACCGCCTCAACATCGCCAACAATCTTTTCCATATCAGCAACGCTGACAGGACGCTTCTCGCAGGCGCGAATCAAGCCCTTCATAATTTTATCCTTAGAAAAAGGCTCTCTGGTCTTATCTTTTTTAATTACAACAAGGGGGATGGTCTCGATTGCCTCAAAGGTTGTAAAGCGCTTTGCACAGGAAATGCACTCCCGCCGACGGCGAATCTTTTCTTCATCATCGGTCGGTCTTGAATCAATTACCTTGCTTTCAAGGCAACCGCAAAACGGACATTTCATGATGATAACCACCTTTCAATACATTATTAAAACTATTATACTTCAAATAGGATTATTTTGCAAGAAAAACTTTCTCTTCAAGAAAATTCTTTGCTGCAGCAACCTCTTCGGTGGTATCAAAATTCTTTCGATACACTTCAATCAAAGCAGGCCCTTGATAACCATTATTTTTTAAGCTTGCAAGAATCGGATCATAATCAACCGCTCCTCTGCCCGGAAGTAAGCAAATATGCGTATCATCCCGATCATTTACATGAAAATTTGCGATAGAATTCCCCATTGCTTCTGCAAGAAGATAAGGATCCTGACCGCCTTTATAAGCCTGCTTAATATCCAATGTAAACCGCAAATCAGGTGCAGCTTGGCGAAGTCGAGCGGTGAATTCGGGGTGATTTACGCTATTATAGAATACATTTTCAAAAGAATAGATAACCCCTGTCTTTTCTTGAAGAAGTCTCAGAGGCTTTGCACATTCGAGATATTTTTCAAAATCTTCAAGCCCGATTCCTCGATCACCATGGATATTAATGACCGATGCGCCTAAAATTTTCGCAGCATTTGCATATCGCTCATAAAAAGAAACTGCGTCTTCAATTCGCCTTGGATAGGGAGAAAAGAAAAAATAATTTTCAATGGCGCTTGTAAAAGGATGGATTGAATATACCTTTAATTGAGCTTCATCACACGCTTTTCGCAAATCATATAGATACGCTTCCTCCAGTTCAGAAAAGGTGTTGAGAAAAATCTCGCATGTTCCAATCCCCAATTTTTGGGCAATAGGAATCACTTTTTCCGGTTCTAATGGATAAAAGCAGGCCAAGGACATCCCTATTTCCATCCGCATCACATCCTCAAAAATAAATTAAGCCTCAACCCCACGCTCCGCAAGGATTTTCTCAATACTTGCGATTCTTACACAGACTGTAAAGCGCTCCATTGCAACCGTAAGCTCTTCAACGGGCGGAAAGCTGGGTGCGATACGAATATTGCGATCTTCTGTATCATTACCGTACGGGAAGGTTGCACCAACTTTGGTAAGCGCAACGCCCGCTTCATCGCAAAGATGATAGATACGCTTCGCACAGCCGCTCATCGAATCAAAGTTCACAAAATAGCCGCCCAAAGGCTTGCTCCATGTTGCGATCCCCTTGCCGCCGAGATCACGCTCTAAAGCAGAATCAACTGCTTCAAATTTGGGCCTTAAAATTGCAGCATGCTTCTTCATCTGCTCCAACAGGCTCTCTTTATTCTTAAACATTCTTACATGGCGCAGCTGATTCAATTTATCGGGGCCAATGGTCTGCACACCGGTTTGCTTTTTAATATATTCAATATTATCAACGCTGGATGCAAGCATTGCGACTCCGCTTCCCGGATAAGTAATCTTTGAAGTCGAGCTAAACATATAGACCATATCCGGATTTCCGGCTTCCTCGCAAGCATCCAAAATATTTAGGATTTGAGGATGTTCATCATATAAATCATGCACGGCATAAGCATTATCCCAAAAGATACGGAAATCATGGGCTTTGGGCTTCAAAGCAGCAAAGCGGCGAACCACTTGATCGGAATAAACCGTGCCGGTAGGGTTGGAATACTTGGGGACACACCAAATGCCTTTTACAGCCTCATCGGTTTCCACCAATTTTTCTACCATATCCATATCGGGCCCATCTTCCTTCATGGGAATATAAATCATTTGGATATTAAATTGCTGGCAAATGGAGAAATGACGATCATATCCGGGAGCGGGGCACAAAAATTTGATTTTTTCCTCCTTGCTCCAAGGTTGTGTGCTATTCAAATTCCCAAAGCAAAATGCACGGGCAACTGTATCAAACATCATATTCAAGCTGGAGTTACCACCCAAAATCAACTGCTCGGGGCGCACACCCAATACATCAGCAAAAAGCTTCTTTGCCTCAGGAATTCCGTCTAAAAGGCCGTAATTTCGGCAATCAAGGCCGTTTTCATCAAAGCAATCATCATTGGTTTGAATAATGCCGAGCATCTTTTCACTAAGCTCGAGCTGATCGGCACCGGGTTTTCCTCGGGTCATATCCAGCCGAACAATGTCCGCGGCATAACGCGCATGCCGCGCTCTCAATTCTTCAAGCTCTGCTTGCAATTCCTCATTTGAAAATTCAAAATAGCTACTCATCTTATTTCCTCACTTTTGTTATAACATTAATGACTTGCGGTCGTGCTGCATTTCGAAACCACACACTCTTATTTAAGCATAAAATCCCCAAAACAGAGATTCCAAGAGCAGCTGCGGCAAAATAGTGCTCATAACCACTTCCAATTGCCAAAAAATAAGCAATTATCGGTAAAATACACGGGAGAATAAATAATACAAACATACCGAAAATAACCGGATATTTCTTAGAAGAGACCAAAACCCAATCTCCTTCTTCTACCTCAAAAGCGCAATCTGCCTCAACATCCATATGCTCTGCATTACATCCGCTGCAATGGCTACACTGATCTCCGCAAGCACCTTTTCTGATAATACGAACCGTTGCTATTCCCTCGCCAATGCGGATAATCTTTCCTTCGGCCTCCATTGAGCGCCTCCTATCTCACACAGAAATCCGACCTCTACAGCGGTAAAGGTCGGATTTTCCGGACACTTAAATTAGGATACCACAACTGTCAGCTGATATTTTCCGACAGCGCCCACATTCAAATTATCAGGGAAATCAATCAATGCCGAAATATGGTGGGTACCGGCAGTCAATACTTGATCCTTCACATCAACAATCAGCTTAATATCTTTCGCATTCAAAGTTTTAATATCAGCAGGAATGCCACGAATTCTTACTCTTACTCGCCTTTCTTGGACTTTTGCATCAATTCCGCTTGGAAGATTCTGAAATTGAATGTTCGTTATTTCAAAGGTTTGCTGCTGCACATCGGTAAACTTTACAGAGACCTTTACATTCTCAATATTGTCTACATTTTTAACACCGTTGGGAAGAACAACCGCAAGAGAGGTTTCAAAATCTTTTGTATGCTCTGCTACATCGATCATACCAAGATCAATTGCATTGATCGCATCAAGCGCTTCTGCTCCACCGGATATCTTAATGTCCTTAGGCTCAATGGTAGCCTTACAAAAAGCACTGTCATTACCACCGGAGGAATTGATAATTCCCACCGTAAACGGAACCGTTTTCAGCTTTACAACGCCGATCGTTACATCAACCGTCTCGATATCAGTTTTCAAAAATGTTTTGGGAACTTCCTTTTTCTTAGCATCAATAAATTTATATGCGCAATTGAAGGTACTGGTCTCCATAAAACGTTCTTGCTTGATTTCAACCTCGGCGGCTGTAATGGTTTCAACGATCGCCTGAGGACCGGTAACGGTAACATAACCATTAAGCAGGGAGGGCTCTTCCATGATCAACCCTTCAGGTACATCGCCTTTAACATTTACATTGATTTTAACATTAGAAACGATGTTCTTATCAAACTTAACCTTTAGCGTTTTAATGGATTGCTCAACCAATGTGATATTTTGCCCGCCAAGATCAATCTTAACAGGAAGATCATATTCACCGCTTCTTGTTACATTGCTCATATCCAACGAAGCGGTGATTTTATCGGGATCCATCAAAGCGATGGTATCGCGAGAGCCGCCGACACGAACCGAGACGGTCTCATCAATGACCGTCATAATTCCAAGCCCTTCTTTTTGAGGCACGGAATTTTCATAATTTACAGCTATCGATATATTGTTGACCGGTGTATCTGTATCGGGATCAACATATTCGCAGATCATAAACCAAATCACGATCGCTAAAAGTACGGATGTGAGTTTCAAGGGCCAGTCATTTCTAAAAAAGCCTATGACTTTTTCTTTGAGTTCTGTATTCATCAACTGTTCACCTCCGTATTTGATTTGCTCTTATCGGAAATGAAATTATCAGAAAGTACATTTTTCAATTCCAACGGAGTGATCCCAATATGAATCTCACCATTTTGCGCATAGGAGATTTTACCCGTCTCTTCCGAGACCACGATAATCAATGCATCAGAGATCTCACTAAGACCAACTGCCGCACGATGGCGCGTTCCAAGAGCTTTGCTGATCTCCAGACGCTGGCTCAAAGGAAGCAAGCAACCGGCAGATACAATCTTAAAATCACGGATAAATACTGCGCCATCATGCAACGGTGTATTGGGGAAAAAGATGGTTACCAGCATTTGGGCGTTCAGTTCACTATTAAGCGCCGTACCCGTGGCCTCAACATCGCCAAGCCGAGTCGTCTTCTCTAATACAATCAAACCGCCAATCCCGCGATTTGAAAGATCAGCGCAGCAATCACAAATGCTATTGATCCCTTGATTGATCCGATCATTTTCACTGGCGCTCAGCTTTGAAAACTGCAGCATATTCGAGATATTAAAACGCCCCAACTTTTCCAAAAGAGATCGAAGTTCCGGTTGGAAGACAATGATAATCGTGATAAAGCTCAATTGAAGAACATTCGTCATTAAATATCCAATTGCACTTAAATTCATCCATTCGGCGACCAAAATCAATGTAAGTAATGCAATTAAGCCGCGCAAAAGATGCCCTGCTCGTGTTTGCTTAATAAATCTCAATACATGATAGATCAAATAAGCAACGATCAGGATATCAATATAATCCTTAAACTGAATAGTGCGGATCACATTCACGATATGGCCCAAAAAATCACTAAACATCGATTTCCTCCATCTCAACATACTCTATTTTTAATATTATAGCATAATAATAAGTTAAAATAAATACTTTTTATAAAAAATTTAATGCATTTTTTTTAACACGCGCACAAAAACATCAATTTCTTTAATCGTATTAAAATATCCAAAGCTAATTCTAACCATCCCTCGCTTCTCAGTCCCCATTCTCATATGAAAGAGCGGCGCACAATGAAGCCCGCTTCGCACGCAAATTCCATGCTCATCAAGATATTCACCCACCTCCGCAGAGTGATAGCCCTCCATATTAAAGGGAATTACCCCAAGGCAGGATTTTTTATAAGAATCCATATATAGCTCGGCTTTTGAAATTTCATTCATCGCTTCATAAGCATAGTCCGTCAAATATCGCTTATGATTGTATATTTTCATTACACTCAGTTGATCAATATATTCGGCAGCAGCCAACATTCCTGCGCATATCGGAGCAGGAAGCGTCCCGCTTTCGAGATGCTCAGGAAGCACTTGCGGCTGATCCAAGCACAGGCTTTCTGTCCCTGTCCCACCAAAAACCAACGGCCGAGGCGAACGGTTATTCACCAATAAGATCCCGCCACCTTGCGGCCCCATTAAGCCTTTATGAGACGGCGCACAATAATAATCAATTTTTTGTCGAGTCAAATCGGTGGGAATGATTCCCGCACCTTGGGAACCATCAACAATCAAAAGTATATTTTCCGGTTTTCTTTTTCCGATCTCTTCAATCGGCATCACTTTTCCGCAAATATTAGAGCATTGCGTACATATGATTGCCTTTGTATTTTTCCTGACAGCCGATAAAATCTTATCAACCGTTTTATCATCATCCTTAAAATCGGTAGATATAACGCGCACATCAACCCCCTTATTTTGAAGATGCCAAAGAGGGCGCAATACACTGTTGTGCTCCAAATCTGTTGTAATAATATGATCCCCTTTTTCAAATAGCCCTAAAATCACTGAAGTCGGAGGCCAAGCGGTCTTAGGAAGACAACTTAGTAATTCAACTCCTTGGCTCACAGAACGACATGGCTACGATCCGACTTCCCTTATTTTGAAGATGCCAAAGAGGGCGCAATACACTGTTGTGCTCCAAATCTGTTGTAATAATATGATCCCCTTTTTCAAATAGCCCTAAAA
>JAZMZQ010000003.1:0-3156 GCA_045586045.1 Eubacteriales bacterium | reverse complement strand
CTTTGCGGATAATGCTAAAATTAAGGCGCAGGCTGTATTTGATCTCTGCGGCCTGCCTTCGGTGGCAGATGATAGCGGCATTTGCGTGGATGCGCTGGACGGTGCGCCCGGTGTCTTTTCTGCTCGTTATGGGGGCGAAGGATATGATGATGAAGGGCGGATGTACCTCCTTTTGAAAAATATGGAGGGCAAAGAGAATCGCGCCGCTCATTTTACTTCCGCCATCTGCTGCGTGCTGAATGAGCAGACGACCATTGAAGCAGAAGGCTATATCTTCGGCACCTTAACCCATGAGCCTCGGGGCACCAATGGCTTCGGCTACGATCCGATCTTTCTGCCCGATGGATATGAGATCACCACTGCGGAGATGGAAGGGGAGCAAAAGAATTCCATCAGCCATCGGGGAAATGCCCTTCGGATCTTTGTAGAAAAGTTAAAGGAGATAAAAGAGTGTTAAATAGTAAGCAACGCGCCAAGCTGCGCGGCCTTGCCTCTAAAGAAGATACCATCTTCCAGCTTGGCAAGGAAGGAATCACCGAAAATTTCATCAACGCTGTAGATGCAGCGCTTGCGGCAAGAGAATTGATTAAATTTAAGGTATTGGAAAATGCTTTGCTGGATCGTAAAGCAGCTGCAGAGGAGATTGCAAAAGCCACCGGCAGCGAGGTGGTTACCGTGATCGGTACCAAAATTGTCCTCTATCGTCCTGCAGAAAAGCCGGTTATTCAGCTTTAATAATGGGGAAAACATTAATATTCGGCGGAACCTTTGATCCGCCTCATAAAGGCCACCGCCATCTTTTGGAGGAGGCGCTCAAGCAGGAAAATTTCGATAGAGTTCTGCTGATTCCATCGTTTATTCCGCCCCATAAATCCCATCGCCCCGCCCTCTCTTTTGAGGCAAGAGCCGGGATTTTGCAGGATTGGTTTAAGGATATTAAGAATCTTGAGATTTCGGATATCGAGCAATCAAGGGGCGGCCAAAGTTATACCGCCGATACCATTAGCGCCTTATCGGCGCAATATCCTCATGAGGAGCTTTATCTTCTCATCGGCAGTGATATGTTCTTAAGCTTTGAGGCATGGAGCCGCTTTACGTTTCTGCTCAAGCAGGTTGTTTTGGTGGTAGGCTCAAGGAAAACGGGGGATCTGGAGCAGCTGCGCGCCCATCGGGAGCGATTGCTATCGCTCTATGAATGTAAAGGAATTATACTTTGCAATATGGAGGCGATAGAATGTGCCTCCTCTGATCTTCGGGCAAGGGGAGAAGGGCTTGCAGAGCGGGCGCTTTCTCATATCAGCGCCCATCTGGATGTGGCCCGTGCGTGCCATACCATGCAGGTTGCCGATTATGCCCGCTATTTGGCTCAAAAATTCGGTGCAGATGAAGAGAAGGCCTATCTTTCAGGGCTTTTGCATGATTGCACCAAATGCTTCTCCCATGAATGGCAGATTGATTATCTAAAGGAAAAGGGAATCTCTCTATCCGATGCGGATCTTGCCTCTCCGCAGATCCTTCATCAGATCAGCGGCGCAATTTATGCGAAAGAGGAGTTGGGCCTTGAGGACCAAGAGATTCTATCGGCCATTGCCTGCCATACGACCGGAAAGGCAGATATGAGCCTTTTGGACCAAATTCTGTTTTTTGCCGATAGTTGCGAGCCTACGCGGAATTATCCGGCGGTGGAAGCGCTTCGCAAATGCGGTGAGCGGAATTTAAGGGAAGGAGTGGCGGCGCTTTTGGAGCGCACCATTCAATATATTAAAGAGAAAAATCAACCTCTGCATCCTCAAACCGAAGAAGCAAGGGTGAGTATATTAAAGGAGCTTAGTAAAAATGGATGAGGCTGTAAAAATCGCGGTCAACGCGCTGGACAGCAGAAAAGGGCAGGATATTGAGGTCCTGCGGGTGGATGGAGTTACCTCTATGGCAGATTATTTTATTATCTGCTCCGGCTCCTCCAATACCCAAATCCGCACCTTAGGTGATGAGGTGGAATTCAAAATCAAAGAAAAGTTAGGTCTTGATCCTCTCCATCGGGAGGGCTATCAAAGCGCCAGCTGGATCCTATTGGACTATGGATTTTTGATTGTTCATGTATTCCATCGGGATGCAAGAGAGTTTTATAATTTGGGTCGGCTTTGGGCGGATGCCGAAAGAATCGATCCTGCCACACTGATTGAGCAAGAGGGGGAAGAATCATGAAATACGATTACAGTGCAATTGAGAAAAAATGGCAAGCTTATTGGGATGAGCATGAAAGCTATAAGGTGGAGATCGACCATGAGAAGGAAAAATTCTTTGCTTTGGTCGAGTTCCCTTATCCTTCGGGTCAGGGCTTGCATGTGGGCCATCCCCGCAGCTATACGGCTTTGGATATTGTAAGCCGTAAAAAGAGAATGGAGGGCTTTAATGTCCTTTATCCCATGGGCTGGGATGCTTTTGGCCTTCCTACCGAGAATTTTGCTATTAAGAATAAAATTCATCCGGCCATCGTTACCAAAAATAATATTGCTCGCTTTAAGAGCCAGCTGAAATCCTTGGGCCTTTCCTTCGATTGGTCCCGCGAGATCAATACCACCGATCCCGAATATTATAAATGGACGCAGTGGATTTTCTTGCAACTTTTCAAAAAAGGCCTTGCCTATAAGAAGGAAATGAATGTAAACTGGTGCACCGGCTGTAAGGTGGTGCTTGCCAATGAAGAAGTAGTCAATGGTGTTTGCGAGCGCTGCGCAAGCCCTGTGGTCCATAAGGTGAAGAGCCAATGGATGCTGAAGATTACCGAATATGCCGAAAAGCTGATCAATGGATTGGACGATGTGGATTTCATTGATCGTGTTAAGACGCAGCAGCTCAATTGGATCGGGAAGTCTACCGGCGCCACGGTCCGTTTTGGTACGACCGTAGGGGAGGAGCTGGAGGTTTATACCACCCGCCCCGATACCCTCTTTGGTGCTACTTATATGGTGATCGCTCCCGAGCATCCCATGATCGATGCATATAAGGATCAGATCAAGAACTATGAGGATGTGATCGCTTATCGGGAGGCCGCTGCCGCCAAGAGCGATTTTGAGCGCACCGAGCTGGTTAAGGAGAAGACGGGCGTTAAGATCGATGGTATTTGCGGCATCAATCCGGTCAATGAAAAAGAGA
>JAZMZQ010000002.1:0-5490 GCA_045586045.1 Eubacteriales bacterium | reverse complement strand
GCCCTGTTCAGCTGGTAACCGATCGGGCGCCTGAATCCCTGACCGGTAATCTGACACTTGGATATTTATTGGTATTTATGGTCTTTGCGGTGGTGCAGAGTGTCATCTTTATCGGCGCTTCTTATTATGTCATCGACCGCCGCGCCAATGAAACCCTGACCAATACCGCCGCCACTCTGCAGGCAGGCAAGCTGGAAAAAGATCTTGCAAAGAGCCTCTCTGCAGAGGCCAATCTTCGCATCACCCTTTGCGAAAAGGATGGGGCGAGCATCTATTCCTTCGGTCTCTCGGAGATTGCAGAGGCTTTGCCCCTGAATCAGCAGGTGGGCGAGCCTTATTCCTATCGCTACCAAAGCGAGGAGCTGCGGATTTATACCCATGAGGCGCGCTTAGAGGGAAGAGTGGTCTATTTGAACCTTGCTAAGAGCATGAAGGAGGAAAATGCCACCCTCTCGCTGCTGGTCAATCTGATGCTTCTGTCGGTGGCGTTGGCTTTGGCGGTAAGCTATTTCATCGGCTATCGGGTTACCCGCAATCTGCTGCGCCCGATCGGGGTGCTGGGTCGGGCAATGAACGAAATTTCGGTGGCAGATCTTTCTCAACGATTGGATGCGGAGAATATCCGCACCGAGCTTGCAGATGTGGTGCAGGCTTATAATCGGATGCTGGATAAGATTGAAGACGCTTATTTGCGGCAGAAGCAATTTGTCTCCGATGCTTGCCATGAACTGAGGACCCCTCTTGCCGTAATCAGCGGCTATAGTGATATCCTTTCTCGATGGGGGACAGAAGACCCTGCGGTAACCAAAGAAGCGATCGATGCCATCGTGAGCCAAGCAGAAGGAATGGAGCGTTTGGTGGAACGCTTGCTTTATATTGCAAGAAGCGATAACGGAACAGTGCGAGCCGAGCTTTCGGAGCAGGCATTGCTGCCGATCTGCGAAGAAATTCTGCAGGATTTTAAGATGATGCATCCCAATCGCCGATTTATCTTGAGCGGGGCGGCAATGGCGCACTGTGATAAAGATCTGATTCGGCAGATATTAGTCATTCTTTTGGATAACGCTGTCAAATTCACGGCCGAGGAAGGGGAGATCACCGTCTCTTTGGCGGAGGAGGTTCGGGCAACCGTACTGAAAGTCTCCGATAATGGAATCGGCATGAGTGATGAAGTGGCGGCTCATATTTTTGAGCGCTTTTATAAGGGAGATAGCTCCCATAATGAAAAGGGCTTTGGCTTGGGGCTGCCGATTGCAAAGCTGATGTGCGAGGCCCAAGGAGGCAGGATCTCGGTGGAGTCTACCTTGGGCGTCGGGACAGAGTTTATTATTCAATTACCGAAATAAAAATTGCCCGCAGAAGGAATTCTGCGGGCAATTTTTATTGTTCTTTTAGTTCGTTTAAGTGTTTTAGGAAAACATTCATCTCGGAGAGAGTCTGCTCCTTTTGGCTGATGCGAAGGGTGAAATAGGGCTTTGCTCCCAAAGAGAAGAGCAGCCTTCCCTTCATGCGGTGGACCAATTCCGAGAGCATCAGCGGCGGAATCTCTTCGGTAAAGAAAAGGACCGCATCCTGCTTTTGCTTGATATCGGTAATCCCTGCTTTTTTTGCGGCCGCCCGCAGGAGGGCAATCTTCATGAGATTTAAGATGGGCTCGGGTGGATCGGAGAAGCGATCGCAAAGCTCATCGGTCATATCCATATAGTCGCTCTCCGATTGCAGGGCGGCTATTTTTTTATAAAAGTCAATGCGTGTCTGCTCGCTGGTGATATAGGTTTTTGGAATATAGGCGCTTACGGCCACATCGATGGCGCAATCATTTTCCGGCGGGGCTTGCGCTCCTTGCTCTTCCAGCACCGCTTCCTTTAAGATGCGCATATACATCTCATAGCCCACCACATTCATCTGCCCATGCTGCTGCTCGCCCAAAAGGCTGCCTGCGCCGCGGATCTCCAGATCCCGCATGGCGATTTTCAGGCCGCTTCCGAATTCGGTATATTCCCGAATGGTGGCAAGGCGCTTGGTGGCCACTTCGTTCATTAAGGTGCCTTGCCGATAGGTCAGATAAGCATAAGCACGGGTGCTGCTTCTGCCTACCCGCCCCCGAATCTGATGGAGCTGGGAAAGCCCCAATCGATCGGCATTTTCAATGATGAGGGTATTGGCGAAAGCAACGTCGATCCCGGTCTCAATAATCGTTGTGCAGACCAAAATATCAATTTCATGGGCCAATACCTTTTCCCATGTTTTTTCCAATTCGGCGGCGCTCATTTTCCCATGACCCGTGGCAATACGGGCCTCCGGCAGGCGGGCCATGAGCTTCTCGGCAATCCCGTCGATGGCTTCAATATCATTTTTGAGATAAAAGACGCATCCGCCCCGTTTCAGCTCTTTGGTGATGGCGGAGAGCAGCAGCTCAAAATCATATTCCACCACATAGGTGGTTACCGGCTGACGATCGGCGGGAGGATCTTCGATAATAGAGAGATCCCGAATCCCCGAAAGGGCCATATTCAGCGTGCGGGGGATGGGGGTGGCGCTCATGGTCAGGACATCGACCCCAATAGAAAGTTCCTTGATGCGCTCCTTATGCTTGACGCCGAAGCGCTGCTCCTCATCAATGATCAGAAGCCCTAAGCTTTTGAAATGGATATCCTTGGAGAGCAGCCGATGGGTGCCGATGATAAGATCGATCTGCCCGCTCTCTAATTTTTGGAGAATTTCCTTAGTCTCTTTGGCGGTGCGGAAGCGATTTAATACGGCGATTTCCATGGGAAAATCGGCAAACCGCTCCTTGACAGTGAGAAAATGCTGCTCCGATAGGATGGTGGTGGGGCAGAGGATGGCGGCTTGATAGCCATTGTCTACTGCCTTAAAGGCGGCCCGCAGAGCCACTTCGGTTTTCCCAAATCCCACATCCCCGCATAAAAGCCGATCCATGGGATAGGGGCGTTCCATATCCTCTTTGATCTCTTCGGTGCAGCGAATCTGATCGGGGGTCTCCTCATAGGGAAATTGCTCTTCAAAGCGAAGCTGCCAATCGGTATCTTTTTCGCAAAGGGTCCCCTTGGCATTCAGCCGCTTGGCATAAAGGGCGATCAGCTCTTTGGCAATCTCGCGGGAGCGGGTCTTGACCCTTGCTTTGGTCTTTTCCCATTGGCCGCTCCCCAAGCGGGAAAGCTTTACTGCATGATCTTCGGCTGTGCCGATATATTTGGAGATCAGATCCAGCTGAGGGCAGGGGACATAAAGGGTATCCCCCTTATCATAGCCGATGACAATATAATCCTTGGTTACCCCCTGATTCTCCACCTGCCGAATCCCTTTATAGACGCCGATTCCATGGGATACATGGACCACCAGATCCCCGATCTCGATATCGTTGAAGGAGCGAATTCGCTCCCCCTTGGGGGCTCGCTTGCGGCGGGAGGGAGAGGCGGCGGAGGTGCCGTCTGAGAGCAGAAGCAGCTTGCAATCGGGGAAGCGCAGATTCAGATCCAAAGGCGAATCCAAGCAGCAGACAGCCCCTGCCTTAGGAGCGTCGCTCAAGGGGATATTTTCTTGGCTCAAGAGGGCTTTGATGGAGGAGAGCCGCTCTTTGGCGGCGGTGAGGCAGAGGGTATAAGCTTCCTCAAGCCCGCGCTTCAGCTCTGCCAGCAAAGCCTCCTCCCGATGGAAGGGGATGCGATCCTCCAGCATCCGAATCTGCCGGATTTCTCCCAAAGGCGGATCGATTTTTCCGCAGGTTACGGCGGAGAAAAGAAGAGTTTTACCATCCCAGCGATCTTCAAAAGCGCTTTTGGATAGAAAATAGGACCCTTCGGCCATAAAAAGGCCTTTTTCCGCAATGCGGGCCATCTCCTCCTGCAGCTGCCATTCCATAAAGGAAAAGACCGATTGCAGGCGGCTGTACTCTTCTAAAAAGAGCAGGCCCTTATGAATATCTAAGGGGGTATAGAGAGCGGGGTAGAGAAGGGGCAGATAGCGGTCATGCTGCAGCTCTCTGCCGTTTTCCAGCCGCTCGATATCGGCGGCAATGGATTCATGCCCATTTTGCTCATATAATTCTTTGAGCAAAGGCAGCAGGGCTTTATTTTCCCCGCTGCGCCCGCCGCAACCGCAAATCTCTACTTGCTCGATGGGTTCCAAGGTGCGCTGGGAGAGGGGATCGAAAAAGACAATGCGGTCGATTTCATCCCCAAAAAACTCAATCCGCAAGGGATCGGGATAATTGGGAGAAAAAAGATCCAAAATGCCCCCTCTTTTGGCAAAGGTGCCTGCCCCTTCCACCAAATCGAAGCGTGTATAGCCCTGCTCGATCAGAAAAGCGGTAAGGTCATCAGGGGAAAACTCCTGCCCGAGAGCAAGGCGGAGACGATGATGGCTGCTGCTTTCGGGAGGAGGGCAGGGAGTCAGCAGAGCGGAGAGGGTGGTTACGACCAAGCGATAATTCCCCTTCTGCATACGGGCGATGGTATCCGCTCTCAGATTTTCCTCCTCTCTTGAGCGGGCGGCAAATTCCTCGAATAGAAGCTCCCGCTCGGGAAGATAGAGGACTCCATCCCCCAAAAGGGCGCGAAAAGCCGAGAGGATTTTTTGCACCCCCGCCTCTTCGCGGGCTACATAAATCCCCTTATGATGATTATTTTGGCAAAGGGCGGCCGCCGCCAGATAGCAGCCGCCGCCCGAAAGACCGTTGATGGCAATGGGGCGGCTGCCTTCAAGGGGCAGCCCCTTCAGCGCGGGCTCTTCCCGCAAAAGCTTGGTGAGAGACATAAAAAATCACCTGTTGAATTGATTCTGCGCTTTGGAAAAGTCCCCCTGCAGCAGCAAGGAAAGGCAATCGGGCAGGGGAGAGAGGGTTTCTTGAAGCTTTTTTTCATCCTCTTTGGAAAAGCGGCCCAAAACCCAATCGGCAAGATCATAATCGGGATGGGGCTTTTGGCCTACTCCGATTTTGATGCGGATAAATTCATTGCCGCCCAGAGCGCGGATAATATCCTTAAGACCATTATGGCCGCCATCGCTCCCTTTATCCCGAAGGCGAAGCCTTCCCACATCCATGGAGACATCATCGGCAATGACAATGATATGCTCCTTGGGAATCTTATAAAAGCTTCCCACCTCTGCCACTGCATTGCCCGAAAGGTTCATAAAGGTTAAGGGGCGCACAAAGAAAAGCTCTTGCCCCCGCTTGGTTGCCTTTTTAATGTCGGCCGTCTTTTTGCTCTTGACAGAAGATGCAGAAAACGCCTCTTCCAAAACATCCAATGCCATAAAGCCTGCGTTGTGGCGAGTGTTTTCATATTTTTTACCGGGGTTTCCAAGCCCCACGATCATATAACGTTCTTTTTGACCAAACAGCATTTTTTCTACCTCTTTTTATTTTCACCTCATTTTAACACATTTATTTTTCATTTTCAACTCACTTGCAATAAGAAAATCGATATGATATAATCTCTTTAATATGGGTTATTGTCGATCAATATC
>JAZMZQ010000001.1:0-11418 GCA_045586045.1 Eubacteriales bacterium | reverse complement strand
CCCAAGATCATCACCATGAAGATTCATCCCGATAAGATCCGCGAGGTGATCGGAAGCGGCGGTAAGGTAATCCAGAAGATCGTCGCTGATACCGGCGCTAAGATCGATATCGAGGACGATGGCTCTGTCTTTATCTCTGCTTCCAATCCCGCCGCTTCCAACGAAGCAATGGAGATTATCAAGGGCATTGTATTTGAGCCCGAAGTAGGCCAGATCTATCGCGCAAAGGTTGTAAAGCTGATGGAGTTTGGCGCATTTGTTGAGTTTGCTCCCGGCAAGGAAGGCTTGGTTCATATCTCCAAGTTGGATACAAAGCGTGTTGAGAAGGTAGAGGATCTCTTAAGCGAAGGCGACGAGATCTGGGTTAAGTTCATGGAGATTGACTCCAAGGGCCGCTATAATCTCTCCCGCAAGGATGCCCTCATCGATATGGAGAAGGCTCAGCAGGAAGCCCAAGGCTAATTTTCTTCTAAATATAAATGCACTCGGCGTTTTGCCGAGTGCACTTTTTTATTGTCGGGAGAAAAAACTGCGATTATAGGCCACCTGCGGGTTATCGGGCGCATATTGGGCTGCTCGCTCATTCCATTCCTTTGCCTTCTCCCACTGCCCCATTTTATAGCAGCAGACGCAAAGCTGCAAAGCAGGAATCAGCCCATAGCAATCCTTTTCAATAAAGCCCTCTTGAGGCAGAGGGCGGGATAGAGCAAGCTCATACCAAAAAGCGGCATTATCCCAAGCCTGCAAAGCAAAAAACGCATCTGCAACGGCGCAGCAAAGTTCCCCCCGAGGCGGCTCCTCGGAAAGGGCACTCAGAAGGATCTGCAATGCGCCTTGATGATCCCCTTTTGCGCTGCGGCAAAGGCTCATCAGCCTTAAACCATTGATGCGATCCACCCGCCAAAGTTCCTCGCGCAAAGCAAGCCCCAACTGCCGCTCTGCCTCCTCCCATCGGCGGTGATCCACCAGCTCTCGGGCATAATAATACCGCTCTCGCGGTGTAAATTTACACCCATCTGCGATTTTCTTTTCATAAATCCTAAGATTTCTGAAAGGATCTCTGATTCTTTCTTTTTTATGGCGGATAATTATGGGGCTATAAAGAATCTTTCCTCTTGGAGCAATCACTTCATGGACCGCGCCTTCCCATAGAAAGCCTGCTTCTCGCCTCAAAAGCCGTTCCCGATAAAAAGAAAGAGCAGAAGCGCCCATATCCCCCATGGCATATTCCATCATAACAACATCGGTATCTTTGGATAGCGTTGCTTTTAATGCAAGCAACTGATCAAGATTCTCACGATCCATCACATCATCGGCATCCAGCCAGAATTGATAATCCATCGTGGCCTTGGAAAAAGCAAAATTACGGGCGGCGGCAAAATCATCAATCCACTCGAAATCATAAATTTTGGAGGTGAAGGCGGCGGCGATCTCTTTGGTGCGATCGGTGCTTCCGGTATCCACAATGATGATCTCGTCCACTGCCTCAACTACGCTTTTCAGGCATCGCTCCAGCACTGCCTCTTCATCTTTTACAATCATACAAAGAGAAATACTGACCATCTTAACCTCATTTTCATATGTGCGCCTGCCTTTTTAGGGCAGGCGCACTTTTTAGAATCAGGCGATATCGCCTAAGCGCTGCACAGTGAGCGCAGATTGCGTGAGATCAAAGTCTTGGCTATCGGTAAGCACCTGCAACGTGGAGGGGGTGCTTGCTACTGCAATAGGGATAACAAAGGAAAGGGTAGCAAGCTCATCCACATCGGTGAAGGAAACCGTTGCTTGTGCCCCAGGAACGGCCGCGCCATCTTGATAAAGGGTAACGCCCAAAGAAGCGGGCTGATCTGCCAAAGTGGCAGGAGAGGCAGTTGTCTGAAAAGACACCAGATAATAACCCTCTTCCTCTACCGTAACCACCGAAGAACCATCTGCATGGCTCAGAGCAGTACCAACGATCAAGGGAGTAGCAGCAAAGGTAATCGCTCCTTCTGCGGCAGAGGCTTGAGTCTCCTCATTCAGCGCCAGCAGCAAAGCCGGAACAGCGGCGGGGCCGATGGGACCTATAGCACCTGCGGGACCGGTGGCACCTGCGGGGCCGATGGGGCCGGTAGCACCTGCGGGACCGATGGGGCCTTGAATTCCTTGCACACCCTGCGGGCCGATGGGACCGACAGGGCCGGTGGCTCCTGCAGGGCCTTCAACGCCTTGAACTCCTTGAATTCCTTGGGGGCCGGTAGGACCGGTCGCGCCCCGAGGGCCTGTTGCACCTGTTGCACCCGTCGGACCGGGTTGTACAGGGCAGCAGATGGGGCAGCAGCAATGCTCCTTTTGAGAATTGCCGTTTGCAGAGTTTGCTCCACAACCGCAACCATTCTCTTCGTTGCCGCAGCCTGAAAATTTATAAACATTCATCTTGATTACTCTCCTCATAGAATTATAGAGCAAATGCTTGCTCCTTTTATTCTATGCTCACACCTTGAAAATGGTCTTCAACCAAAAGGGGCTGTAAAAAATCGTCATGATTTTTTACAGCCCCTTTTAATTAATGAATTTCGAGTTTTTGATGAATGGTTGTCTCAGGGAAACAAAACACTCCGTCTTGATGCTTAAAATCAACATTTTGACCATCGATCAAAAGATGGCTCGCATTTTTTATAAAGGGCAATGCCAAAGAAGAGATTTTTAAGCTCCCTCCCGACATTTTCAAAACAAAAGAATCTTCTTCCGCATCAATAGAGCCCCAACCTCCGCCTAAGCTCCAAAGGCTTTTGAAGGGCCGCTTCTCGATCAACGGATCAAAGCCGATTTGCCCATGAGGCAGATCGAAGGAGCAACCGCTGAAGATCGGCAGAAGAGCAAAGCTTGCCATGGAGCGGGCATAATTGCTGCCGCATTCCATCTCGCTGAAAGGATTTCGATTGGCGCCATTATATTTTTGGCGAATTCCTCTCACTATACGTTCCCCTTCTTCTCTAAAGCCTTCGCTGATCAAAAGCCCTGCCAACTGATATTCAAAGCCATTCATGCTCTCCTCGCAATAAGGAACGGGAATCACCGGCTTCTTTGCTCCCTTCGGGTAGGTGCAGATCACAGCCCCTGCATCATCATTCAGAGCAAAGACCCGCCAAGGATTATCAAAATTTCGCATGGTAGGGAAGAAATTATTTTTATAAAGATTTTTCAGAGCGATCTTGGTCTGCTTCTCATCAAAAAGACGCCCCAGTCCCATGATATTGGCATGCCACTGCCCGCAAAGCTGATCGATCGCGCAGCCCTCGCCAATCTGATATTTGATCTCGCCCGCTTCATCATTCCAATAGAGATCAGCGCAATCATAGCGTTCTACAATCGAACGATCCTTCAGATCGATTTTTTGGATGTAATATTCGCCATTAAAGAGCTCTTTATCTGTAAAGGATTTTCCCTTTGCAAACAGATCGCCATATTCTTTTGCTTTTTCTGAGAAGCCAAGATGCTCCGCCATCTCAGCGGCTGCCTTCAAAGCGCCGAGATAAAAGCCCTGCAGCCAAGCAGAGGGCCCAAAAAGCTCCTCATCGAGGGTATGATGCTGGCGGCCTTCCAATACGCCATCCCGATTGCGATCCCACTCCCATTCATTTTGCTCGCTCCAAGCGAATTCCAACATCCTGCAGACTTCATCGAAATGCTCTCGAAGCCATTGGGTATCCCCCGAGAGCTTCCAATCCCGATAAATCTTCAAAATGGTGCCCATTTGACCATCTACACAATAGCGACTGGCAGATTTTTCTTTCAAATTTTGCTCTCTTCGCCCCAGCGGCAATGACAGCCGAAAATGAATATTCCCCTTATCTTCCAAGGAATATTTCAATTCTGCTTCTCGGATCGAACGCTCCAATTCAGGAAACAGAAAGCACAACGCATAGGCATAATTATAGACATGCTGGCAGGTCCCCTCGCAAGAGCCTGCTTGCTCATGGGTCCCCTCAAAGCCATAAAAAGTACCGTCTTCCAAACGGAAAAGGTTGGATCCGTGCAGCAAGCAAAGATTGGCAGAGATTGCATCCACCACCGCCTCATCCAAGGTCGTGCTTTGAAGAATTTCCGCAAAAGCCTTTGATTCCCGCTCTAAACGGTCAAATTCCTTCATGGAATAGCCTGCGCTTGCGAGAGAATCCTTAAAAAGGGTGGCATAATAGTTTTTCCAGAGTACATCCTTGCCCCATTCATCCTTGCAAGGGTGCCAATCATTATAATTATTCGGAATATTCCAAGTGAGCACAAAGCGGAGGCTGCGCGCCTCCCCTGCCCCAAGGGTGAAGCCCCCCATCAGGCTTGCCATATCTCTGCAGCCCGATGCTTCATAGGTGCGATGGTGTAAATCTACACCGCTTGAAAACTCATTCCAGAAGGTAGCAATCCCATCCTGCCAGCCGCCGCGATACCAATACGGCTGCGCTTGCGCGTTGGGATCGGCGCAGAGCAGGCTCAGATCACCATAACCGATCTCCGAAGAAGAAACCCCTGCATTTTTCAGGTGAATATAGGGAAAACCATCTTTAACGCCTGCCGTATTGAGGGATTGCTCAAATGGATTCCCCAAAGAAAAGGCGGTATCAAAGCGCAATTCTTCTTGAGAATTATTACGAACCGTTACGGTAAAAAAAGCAGCAGGAAGGGAAGAATCATCCCCATTGAGAGGAATAAACGGATTAAATGCTTCCAATTGAATATCGGCCGGAAAATCAGGATCTGAAAGATAGATCTTTGCAAAGGGAAAGGCTTCTTCAAAGGTGCAATTTCGAAAATGGCGAAAGCCTGCCATTGTCTCGCTGAAAGGGCCATAGCCATAGCCGCGATAGATACTCTTGGAATATTGACCCACCAAATCCTTCTTCCAATCGCCATTGAGAACGCGGGCATTGACGGTGCCATCCTTTGATATCGCCCGCACCGCAAGGTGCGTATAGCCATTTATGCTTCCTTTATTGGGCCGATTGAAAATTTCAAAGTCCATGAATCGCCCATTGCCGCAAAGGCCGATGCTTCCGCTGCCGATGCCGCCCAAGGGAAAGATCAGTTCCCGTAAATGTTCACCGCTGTATTTCATAAGAGTTCCCTCGCTTTGCTCTTTTTTATTAATTTTAACGATTCAAATCTATATTGTCAATCACTTAAGGTGATAATAAAAAATAATTAAACACCTTAACGAGGGATCGATTATGGATCATAAATCACACTCTTTGCATTATTTTATTCTACTAACAGCAGCCCTTGGCGCAGGAGCCTTTTTCTCTTATGCTCTCACCAAGCGATTATTCAAGATCGCTCTGGAACGAAATGGTGCAAATAAAATTGAAAACAACCCGATGATTCGAAAGATGGTCAGCGGTATACTGCCCCAAAAGGAATTTCTTTGCGCCCTTCGCCAAGGAGAGAAGCAGCTTCGCTCTCTCCCTACCCAAAAAATCGAGATCAAAGGCGCAGATGGCATCCCTTTGGTCGGCCATTGGTATCCTGCCAAAAATCCCGCCCGCACCATTATCGCCATGCATGGCTGGCGTTCCTCTTGGGCGCGGGATTTTGGTTTGATCGCGTCTTTTTGGCATAAGGCCGGCTGCAATGTGCTTTTTGCCGAGCAGCGAGGGCAAGGGGAAAGCGGCGGGGAGCACATGAGCTTTGGCCTGATAGAGCGGCAGGATTGCTTATGCTGGATTCAGTGGGTCAATCAAAAAAGTAAAAAAGTACCCCTTTATCTTGCGGGAATTTCCATGGGTGCGGCCACTGTATTGATGGCGGCAAGCCTTGGCTTACCCTGCAATGTGAAGGGAATTATCGCCGATTGCGGCTTCACTTCCCCTCATGCCATTTGGAGGCATGTATCCGAAAAGAACCTTCACCTTTCCTATCGCCTGCGGGGGCAGCTGGCAGATCATCTATGCAAAAAGACCTTGCAGATCGGAGCCAATGATTTTTCCACATTAGATGCTCTTTCCCAAAGCACCATCCCGATTTTACTAATCCATGGGAAAGAGGATCATTTTGTACCGGTGGAGATGACTTATGAAAATTACAAAGCCTGCAAAAGCCCAAAACGGATGCTGATTATACCCCATGCCGATCATGGCATGAGCTATTATTTAGATCCTGACGCTTATCAAAAAGAACTTTTGGATTTTTTTGAAACTTTCGATCACTATAAAACTTATTGATTGCGAAAATTCCTTTTATATGGTAGAATAAGAAAAAATCATTGTTAAAGGAGCAGGTATATGAGATTGGTATTACTGACCGCGCTCGGCGTAGGCGGCGCCACCATTTTCGGCTCTGCGATCGGATTTCTATTCAAAAAGCTTTCCCATCGGTTTTCCGACATTGTCCTGGCATTTGCCGCCGGAGTCATGCTGGCAGCAGCGATATTGGGGCTGATTCTCCCCTCCTTGGAATATGGCGGGAAATTTACGCTTTTGATTACAATCGCCGGAATCTTTACAGGCGCTCTTTGCCTCAACTTAATTGATAAGCTGGTCCCCCATCTTCATAAGCTTGCGGGAATAGAAGAAGAGCAGCACCCCAATGCAAAGCTTGGCAAGGTGCTGCTGTTTGTAGGGGCCATCGCCATTCATAATCTTCCGGAGGGAATTGCGGCAGGAGTGGGCTTTGGCTCTGATGATCCCGCCCAAGCCCTCATTATTGCAGGCGGAATCGCTCTGCAAAACATCCCCGAAGGAATGGTCATTATCGGACCGATGCTGGCGGCGGGTGTTTCTCCCGCAAGAACCTTTATTGCCGCAGCGCTTACCGGCGTTGTAGAGGTGGTGGGCACTTTGATCGGCTACTTTGCAGTCGCGCTCTCTCAAGCGATCCTGCCCTTTGCGCTTGCTTTCGCAGGGGGGACCATGCTCTATGTCATCAGCGATGAAATGATCCCCGAGACCCATGCCCACGGCAGCCAGCGGGGGGCTACCTATTCCCTTCTGATCGGCTTTTGCATTATGCTCATAACAGACGTTCTTTTAGGATAAAAAAATCCCCTTAATGCTTATGCATTAAGGGGATTTTTTTAATCACAGCAAGGATCTTCTTTAACCTTTTTGGGCTCTTCCGGAGCCTCAGGGGTTACATCTCCAAGACCGGTAGTTTCGGAGAAAAGCACATTGGCTTTGGTCATCTCCACCGCATCGGTGGGCACAATAATCTTAGAGGCCTTTCCATTGGCCATCGCAACCAGTGCTTCATATTTTTTCAGCTCCAAAATGGCAGCATCGGCGCCTGCTTCCTTCAGTTCTCTAAGACCATCTGCTTCTGCTTTTTTAGAAAGGAAGATGGCGCGGGCTTCACCTTCCGCACGGGCGATCCGCGCATCCCGCTCACCCTCTGCCGCAAGGATCATCGCCTGCTTTTCACCCTCTGCGCGGGTGATAGAAGCGGCCTTATGGCCCTCGGCTTGCAGCATGGTCTCGCGGCGATCACGCTCGGCCTTCATCTGCTTCTCCATGGCATTTTGAATCTCAGCGGGAGGAATGATATTTCTCAGCTCTACCCGATGGACCTTAATGCCCCATTTATCGGTGGCTTCATCCAAAATCTCTGTCATCTTCGCATTGATGGTATCGCGAGAGGTCAAGGTTCCATCCAGCTCCAACTCACCTACTAAGTTACGCAAGGTTGTGGCAGCAAGATTGGCCAAAGCAGATACGGGATTAACTGCGCCGTATGCATAAAGCTTTGCATCATAAATCGCGTAATAAATCACCGTATCAATCTGCATGGTAACATTATCTTTGGTAATAACCGGCTGAGGAGGAGAATCCAGCACCTGCTCCTTTAAGGTTACTCTTTTGGAAACCCGCTCCAGCAGAGGAATCTTAATATGAAGGCCTGCCGACCAGGTGGTGCGATATTTCCCCAGAAGCTCAATGACAAACTCATGAGCCTGAGGCACAATCTTGATATTGGCCACAATCAAAATCAAAATCAAAACTAATAAAACGACAAAAAACGGTCCCATAATCAATCTCCTTTTCTTTTTTTATATTTTAACATTTATGAAAAACATTGTCAATAAATACCACAATTATTCGAAATAGCCCTTATATTCGATCTTCAAAGAGCTTTTGGGGAAAAGATAGGCATAAAGATCGATCAAATAATCATCGGTCATGCTGGCAATATAATCTGCCACAATTTGATCGGGAGCGGTCTCTTCATAAGGGACTGCTCTTTTATAGTGTGCTTGATTGATATAATCAATATGATGGGAGAAAATGGGAGATGCTTCTCTCCCCTCCAAAAGATCGGCCCTCAATTGCTTATAAAGCTGCTCCATCATGGGGCGCACCGTCTGCTCAAGGCGCACCTTAACCACATCATTTTTATAAATGAGATCATAATTATCCGCCTTTGCCTTTTTCAAAGCATTAAAATGCGTGTCATCCATTTTGATATAAGGCTTCCCATAGCTATGCTCTACAATATTCACAATGAGATTATTGATAATCTCTGCATTATGAACACCGATCGCCCCGCCCTCATAATCATAGGTCCCATTCAAGCCGGCCCGTTCTGCATCCTGCCGATCCTTGCCAAGATAAGCAATGATATCTGCAATCCGCATGACACATCCTTCCAAGGTAGAGGGAACCAATCTTTTGACTTTGGCCCGATCCTGATAGCAGCCTGCGATCTGATGATCGAATTCCTCAAAATCTTGCAAAGGAGCGGGATGGTATTCCGCAAGTTCCAATTCTCCATCGTGGGCGGCAATTCCGCTCAAGGTCTGCAACGAGATATTATAAGGGAAGATCTGATCCAATACCCGCACCGAATGGATATTATGGCTGAAATGCCGCCCGCTATATCCATAAAGCAGCGCATCCAGATATGCTTCCCCCGCATGGCCGAAGGGGGTATGGCCGATATCATGGCCCAGCGCAATTGCTTCAATGAGATCTAAATTCAGGTTCAGCGCTCTTCCGATGGTACGGGCAATGCGGGAAACCAACTGCACATGAAGCCCCCGCCGCGTAATGTCATCGTTTTTATAAAAGGAGAAGACCTGCGTTTTATCGGCATAGCGGTTGTAATAGGGGCAATGAATGATTTTATCGATGTCCCGAATAAATGCCGGCCGCAAGGCAGTAGCCCGATCCCGCTCTGCATCCCGCCGCACAACCTGATCCTCTGAAAAAGCAAATTGAGGCATCACCCCCGTTTGCCGATCCAATAAAATTCGCTGTTCTGTTTCTTCGGATAGTTTCTCATACTGAAGCATGGTGTTCCCCTTTTTATATCGTCTCTAATATAGATTCCAACTCAAAAAATTGATGATCAAACCGCCCCCAAAGGTCTCTTTTGCTTCGAGGATCTACCAGCAGAATCTTTTTACTCTTTTCCAAAATTGCCACCTTCTTATGCTCCCCTGCCGCAAGATGCACTGCCACCTTCTTATGGCGAGGATCAAAAAGGCGCAAGGTTTTGGGAATTTGAGAAGCGGAAGCGCTGCATAAAAGATCCATGACCAGCTTTTCCTGCAAGAGAGCGGCATCGCAAAGCGGCGCAAAATAATCATACAATTCTTCTGCATATTGGCCCAAAGAAATCCCTTTTCCGCAGATGGCTTCTCCCACCCGAGAAAAGAGGGAGAAGGGCGCAATTTTCAGCGTTTCCAGAAGATAATCGACAGTATACAGAAAATGACCGCTGTTATAAAGGCGATCCAAAGCATCCTCGCATTTTTTTAAGGCGGAGAGTTCTTCTTCCGAAAGCCATGGAGTGGAGCGCACCTCATAAGGCGGTTCCTCATTAAATCGGCAAGGATATTCCTCCGGCTTCTCTCTCATGGGCGCACCGTAAAGAAGCTTCAAAAAGCCCATCTGAAGCATATGAGCCCGAAGAGAAAAGGCTGTATTAAAGCTATTTTCAAATTCCGCTATTCCCTCTTCTTTGAGGCCTGCAATCAAATCGATGTGAATATGCATATTCTCAAAAGAGAGCAAGCGCTTAATATTGGTTTTTAGTTTTTCCACATTGGTACGGCGGCAGATGGCCTCAAGGGTAGGCCCATGGAAGGATTGCATCCCGATTTCCAGCTGCACCGCCCCGTTCGGCATTTTCTCCAAGAGGGAGAGGGTGCTCTCTCTTAAAATATCTCCGCCTATTTCAAAATGGAAGCAGACCCCGTTGGGAATTGCCGATCCGTAATTCTCTAAAATAAAGGAGAGAATGAAATTGGCATGCTCCTCATTGGCATTGAAGGTACGATCTACAAACTTAATGGTCTTGCTTCCGCTTTGAGAAAGCTTCAATAAATCCTTTTGAATCCTCTCTTTATCAGAAAAGATGCGATAAGGAGCAAGACGCCCCGATAAGCAAAAAGCGCATCGATAGGGGCAGCCCCGAGAGGTCTCAATATAGCAGATCCGGCCCTGCAAGGCCTCAAAATAAGCCTCATCATAAGGAGAGGGCGGATCGAAGGTATAAACCCCTTCCGGCACCGTATGCACCGCTCCGGCCTTTCGATAGGCAAGCCCCTCCACCGCAGCGGGATCCCCTTTCTCGATCAGCATCCTTAAGAAGGGCGGGAAGGCAAACTCTCCTTCCCCGCTTAGGATATAATCAATCGAAAGTTCTTGCTTTAAGAGCGCCTCGGCCCGATAGGCCACCTCCGGCCCGCCAAGGGCAATGATACAAGGGCAAGCCGCCTTGATCTTGCGGCAAAGCTCTAAAGTCTGCCGAATGTTCCAAATATAGCAAGAAAAGGTTACCACATCCGGCGAACGCTTAATGATCTCATCCGCAAACCCATCAAGATCGCCATTGATTGTGGCCTCCATCACCTTGCAAACTGCCTCTTTCGGACCATAGGCACGCACCCCCGCCGCCAAGCACCACGGTGCCGAGGACATATGAATATATTTTGCATTAAGGCAGCCGAGAATAACCTTCATGAAAACTCCTTCAAATAAGATCTTTTATGGGAATATTATAGCATAAAAGCAGAAAATAGGCAAGGTAAAAAAGGCCATGCGGGTTTCCGCAGGCTTTAGAATGGAGGAAATGCCGTGTTGCGGCAGCCACCGAGCCACCTCGCTTAAAAATGAAGTGAGGCTGAAACGATTGTTTTTTATGAAAGGAAACATTCAATCACAGAACCGTCCCCCGATTGGCAAAATGAAAATACATACCGTGTTGGTCCCTGCGTACTTAAAGGTGTAGGAAACTCTGCGCTCTCGGCTTTTGGCGACGGCTCCGAGCCGTTTGCGCCAAAACCGTCGTGCTCGAGACACGGCAGTCCGCAACGCCTATCGCAGCGTTGCGGCTGCCTCAACGAACTTTTTTGCAAAGCAAAAAAGTTCAATTCCTACGCCCATGATACAAAAACAGCCTTGGCAAAAGCCAAGGCTGTTTTTGTGGCAGGGGCAGTAGGAATCGAAC